>CALCGJ010000260.1 GCA_937900965.1 uncultured Bacteroidota bacterium
AAAGAATTTGCAAAATTACGACTATTTTTTCTATGTTTGCGCCACCAAACAGAATATCATGATTAAATACTGGATAGCCCGTCAGATGGTGAAACGCACAAAGAAGAGGCAGTTTCCCATCGATTACCTCGAACAGAAGCATGTTGATCCAAAGGAGCCTTTCCCGAATGACAGTTCCTATTTTTACGGAGGAGACAAGAATGGGAATGCCTTCATCACCCGTATGGCTTTCCGTTGGACCACCCGTCCGCATGAGTACTGGCTGGACTTCTACCTGAAAGGGCTTGGTTTTTTTGGCATCCGTGAAGATCCTGGTCCTGATGGCGAAGGGTTCCAACAGGGGACCCTGAAATACGAACCGGTGGAAATTGGCAAGGTATGGCGCGTTTCGTATGAAGGAAAAGTAATTGATGAGCTGAATAAGCCACATGAATGTAAAATCGATCTGCTTTTTACCGGAGAGCATCCTATCTATGATTTTGCCAAAAGCTCCGACCAGCGGATAATTGCCAGGGCCATTGCCAATGAAAAATGGACCAAAGAGTTTTTTCATCACATGAAAGACACCCACCAGGTTCATTATGAACAAACGGGCAGGATTGCCGGAACTATCGCACTTGACAGAGATATCCACGAGCTTGAAATGATTGCTTCCCGGGATCACTCCTTCGGATCGCGCACATGGCTCACCTGGGATCGTCACTATTGGATCACAGGGGTTGCCGACAATGGCTACCGTTGGACGGTTACAACAATCAAATGGCAATTCCTTGGAAGGCTTACTGCCGGATTTGTTTTCGGACCCGATGGTGAAGCTGATGCCATCGTCGAATGCACAGATCTGGAAACTATCTCCAAAGATCAACTCCTCCCCAATCATGGCTTCATTGACATCAAGACAAGGAGTGGAAAACAGCACAAACTTGAATTCTGGCGGAATGGCGAATTTCCATACCTGCATGACGAAAAATACCATATGCGCGAAGGGATTGGCACATACAAGTTTGATGGGGTTGACGGCCTGGGGATGGTTGAGTTTGGTTTCCACGCGGATAAGTATAACTTGTGAACTGGTGAGCTAGCGAACTGGTGAGTTTGTGAGTAATGTCATTGCGAGGAGTGAAGCGACGCGGCAATTGTGAGTAAAGTGCGAGGAGCGAACATAGGAAAGTGAATACAAGGATTCAAACAAAGATAGTCAGCCTGGAGGAGATCAAGGATGAGCCTGTTGGTGGAAAAGCAATTGGACTTAAGCGTCTCAAAGAGCTGAAGCTGAAAGTTCCCGAGTCTTTTATTATTGTGCAGCCGGATCCGGATAATCTGGACCCGGATCTCCTGAATAAACACATTGATTTACTTGGAGATGGGCTGAAAGCCGTTCGCTCTTCCGCTGTCAGCGAAGATGGGCACGACGCTTCCTTTGCCGGCCAGTTTGAATCATTTTTGAACGTTAACGGCAAGGATGAAATCCTGAATGCTATCCGAAATTGTGTGACCGCTGCCTCCTCCGACCGGGTGAAGCAATACTCCCAAAGCCGTATCGCTGATGCCGATATGCGTATCTCAGTGATTGTTCAGAATATGGTTCCTGCCGCATGTGCCGGAGTTATCTTTACTGCAGATCCGGTTACCCACCGTCGCGACAAGATTGTTATCAATGCTGTTCCGGGACTTGGCGAGGATCTGGTCTCAGGGAAAAAAGACGCTCACCATTACGAACTGTTCAAAAGCGGATCAGATATTGAAGCAGGTTTCAATTCCAACGGTCATCTTCTTACATCCTCCCAACTGAAGGAGTTGATGGAAGGAGCTAAAAAAGCGGAAAAGTATTTTTGCATGCCTGTGGACATGGAGTGGGCGATTGATGAATCCGGAGTCTTGTTCTGGCTTCAGGCTCGTCCGGTTACCACCCTGAATAAAGTTCACTACAACGAATTGGATACCGTTAAAGGGTCCAGCGATGACATCTGGACCCTGGGAAATATTGGTGAGATGATGCCGGGGGTTACTACACCCCTCACCTACTCAGTGGTTGTTGATGCCATCGATTACGGTATGTGTGTGCTGGCCGACAAGGGAGGAGCTTTCAAGTTGAAGAACCGCAGGGATTATCGTTATATCCAGATGTTTTACAACCGGCTCTTTGTGAACCTGACTCATATGATGGGATACGCCGAATATATCTGGCTAAACAAGTCGGAGAATATCCAGTCGGCTTTAAGTGTTCAGGTCAATCCGGAAATAAAAGAAAAGCGAAAAGCTCCGCTTGCGAAGCGAGTATTCAACTTCGGCAAGCAAGCTGCAACTGTCATCAGGGCTAACATTTACCTGAAAAAACTCAGGAAACTGGCTGCCGGCTTCAGAATTAATACGAATCTATCTGTCAGGGAGTTATGGGAATCCCTAGGAAAAGGAAAAATGTATGTCAGTATCGGCTTCGGGCACCATCTGATCACATCCGGGCAATCCGGATCTCTCTATTCGGCTTTCATGGGTATTATGACCGACGACAAGAGGTTGCCGGATGCAAACGACCATAACATCGCAACGATCCTACTTTCAAATATCCCTCATATTGAGAGCGCTGATGCAGTAAAATCGCTGGAGTATTTTTCGCATGAAATCCGTAAGGACCAGGCTTTTGCCGAGAAATTTACGGCAGTTACTGCTGAAGCAGCATTGAACCTGATCATGGATGAAGCACCTTCTCAGATAAGAAGCATATACCGGGAGTTTATTGCAAGGCATGGTCACCGCTGTGTTCGGGAAAGCGAACTTCGTGAAAAACCATGGGAAGAAAACCAGTTGCATCTTATCCATCTTCTGCAAACGAAAGTCCGGTTTGGAGACCTCCAGCACCGATTCATTGATGTGAAGCAGGAGATTCGCAAGGCCCTGAAAAAACTCCCTCTTCACAAACGACTTGTTTTCAAGGCACTCCTTCCAACCGCCCGAACTGCAGTAGCGCGGCGTGAGATCTCAAAGGCCTTATCGATCAAGATGGTGAATGAACTCAGGAAGGGCTATAGGGCTTTGGCAACCAAGATGCTGGATCCTGGATCCACATCCTACCCCACCCCCAACCCCTCCCCAATTGCTTCGCATTCGCTCGCAAGGGAGGGGAGTATCAGGCATCAGGCATCGGGCATCGGGCATCAGGTATCGGGCATCAGTTTATTGGATGATTCGGACCAAATTTACTTTCTGACTCATGAAGAGATCGGCAAACTGATCGACTCAGAAGACAAGTCGCTACTTGAAAAGGCCAACCGCCGGCGAAAATTACTGCCTGAAACCGATAATCTGCAATTCAACGAAGTGTGTTTCGGCATCCCGGAGCCTATTGAGCACCCCGAAGTCGTTGAAATCAAGGAGGGCCAACTTCACGGGACTCCTGTAAGCAGCGGGAAAGTGAAAGCACGGGTCCGAATTATCCATACTCTCGAAGACGCCGACAAACTCGAGCGCGGAGAGATCATGGTCGCCTCGTTCACCGATATTGGCTGGACACCCTATTTCAGCATCATATCTGGACTTGTTACCGAAATTGGGAGTCCTCTTTCACACGGTGCGGTTGTCGCCCGGGAATATGGCATCCCGGCTGTTGTTGGAGTGAAAGGAGCAAGAGCGTCACTGGTGGACGGTGAATTTGTTCTCCTGGATGGTGACCGGGGGATCATTGAAAAGATGAAGGACGAGGGACGAAGGATTACCCCCCAACCCCCTAAAGGGGGAGTAAGTCCCCTTCAGGGGATTTAGGGGCAACCAGCGGACTACCTTTTCACCGGTTCCTCGAAAAGAGTCTTTTTCTTTTTGGCAAAGTTGATGTTACGGGAGAAGCGGAAGGAGAAGGCGTAATCGTTAGTTAGCTGCTTCCCGTTGACATATTTATAGATAGGATATTCAAACAGGAATCCGACACTCCAGTATTTGAAGAACGTATACCGCACCTGGGGAGTAAGAAACAGATAGGTGCCTCCGGTAGCATTGATCTTCTCTTTATTATTGTCAGAAGCACGATCTCTTATCATAGTGCGAACCTGAAGGGCTGTGGTAAAGTTTCGTAAGAAAGTATATGATCCGTAAAGGGAAATATTATACAGATTTCCATACTTGTAGTTGGTTCGCTCGGTGTTGATCCGCTGTGAGAATTCAGCATTTCCACTCAGGAACGTTGCAAACTTACCATTCATAAACCGTTTGGAGACAAGCAATCCGGCATTGTACTTAAAACTGCCTGATGAGGGTTGGATATCAATCGGAAGTACCACCGGACCATTCATCTGATCAAACTTCCCGACAGGTAAAGTGAAATCAAACGAAGGAAAAATATCGATTGCAAGAGGGGTATTTTGATAGACATTGTATTGCACTCCCAGAATCATATCCCCGAATCCATTTGCCTTGCGGTCATAACCGAAGTCAAACGACTGTGCCTTGCTGAAAAAATATCCGATTTCGGCCCTCACTTTCAGCCTTTTGGTGATCCCGTAAGAGACACGGAGAGAGGAGAAATCGAAATAGGAATAATCAATGTATTTGTAATCAGTCTTTTGGTGCCCTTCGTAATAGATGCTGGAATAGCTATGCAGATATAGCAGAGATACCTCTAACATATTCTTTCCGGTTCCTCCGGGAGATCCATCAGCAGAGATCGGATTTCCGGCAGCACAGCACTGAGCATCAGCCTGTATGTATAGCATACAAAAGATCGAAAAGAGCAAAAGGAATTGTAACCGCACCAGAGAATTGATATTATGGGATGTAGATATATATCAGGGCTGTATCCATCACACTGCCTTTATCATTTGCTGCCGTACACTTGATATACTTTTCTCCCAGGCAGCAATCAGATCCGGTAAACCGAACCTGAGATCCCTCTTCATTTAACGGGAAAATATCTCCCAGGTCCACCTCCCAGGTATAGATGATGTTGCCTCCTGAGGCGATACAAGTAATTATAGAAGGTTCTGTACCACCAACCTTTATACTGTCATGGTCGGCTATCAGGCTGATAATTTGAGGGAATGTGGTATTGGCATCGGGAGCCGGGTTACTTTTCTTATTGCATCCAGCTAATGAAACAACCGTTAACATTAGCAGAAGAGTTATCACATTCAGTTTCATATGTTATTGTATAAGGATAAGTTTCGAGTTTAATATAATTTCACCGTTCAGAGTTACTACAGCCACGAACTGACCACTCTCAAGTGAGGTGAGATCCAGGTAGGTATGAGACTGCAATGGCAGCTTTCTTTGATAAACTTGCTTGCCGTTCATTGAATATATTTTAAGAAATGCCTCCTGATGTGGTAGTTCCCCTCCAAAATCAAGAGTAACATTTCCATCTCCAACAGAGGGATAAACCGATACCATGTATGGGTTCACAGGCTCAGTAATTCCGACCGGAAACATCCAGATACCCATCAGGCTAAGATATCCGATCTGAACATTGGTATAGTCAATGGTTCTCTCGTATTCACAGCAGGTTCCAATCAGCAGAGCATACAAGTCGTCGGGTGCCCGATACCATTCCGTATCATGACCTGTATCGGCTATAGCCTGCATAATCTGGAATGCATCGGTAATTGACTCGTCATACTCAACAGTGGTTACTTTGGTGTCGTAGTTCCAATCCGAGGATAAAACCCCTTCAGTCAGGTTAAGCTTCCCTTCAATGCGAAGCTTGCAGAGGTAGCAATTGCCAAGGGTTGGAAAAGTAATCTGCGTGCTTTCAACCGGTTGGGCGAAGATCCCGCTTGCCACTATCACTGAAAGGCAAATTGTCAGAAGTAAGTTTCTGGTCATAATAGCTGGATTAGGTTTTAAGGTAACAAAATTATCTTTTTACATATCTGAAATTCCGAATTTACAGATAGTAAAATACGGGTTTGAGCCGATCTATATCGTGTGTTCTACGACAAATATCGATGTGACGGGGTTAGAAATTGGAAATTGCAGACTATAGACTAAAGACAAGGAACTGCCAACTGCCAACTGGTATCAGGAGATATCGCTGATCCGTTCCAGTTTTTCTTTGTCGGTGATGACAACTGTGTTTCCCTGAAGTTCAATAATTTGCTCCCCGGCAAGCTCTTTCAGGGTTCGTATCACACTATCCTTGGACATACCGGTAAAATCTGCCAGATCCTGCCGGGATATTTCAATTCTGAAATCCAGCTCATTAAAGATTTCATTGTGCAGGTATATCAGTCCGTCAGCTATTCGTCCGGGCATATTTTTATGGGTGAGACTGATGAACCTTTCCTGGTTGAAGATGCCGTTCCGGCTAAGCTCCTTCATGAATGCTTCTGCAAAGTCAACATTTTCACGGATGATCTGTTTAAACACATTGATCTCGATGAAGCAAACAGAGGAGTCGGCAACAGCCGACACCGAAAAGTAGTGAATATTATCCATGAAAATCCCGGGCCCTCCCAGGAACTGGGTAGGTTTGATGAACTGAAGGATCAGGTTTCGGTTACCCGAGCCCTGTATATATACCTTAGCTACTCCTGAAGTGAAACTGATCACGTGTGCCATTGGTGCACCCTGTTTCGCAATGATCTCGCCCGACTTAAAGAAGACTCTTCTCCTGGATCTGTCAACAAGTTCCAACTCCTCAGGCCTCAAGTACCGGAAAAGTGGGGACTTCATGGAGCAGTTGCAGCAATGAAGATCTTTTTGTTTTTGTTGGTTGAACATAATTATCAGAGAGTCACGGACAAAGATATAAAAAGGAGGGGATCATTGGCATAAGAATTTCAAGGAGTGACTTGACATATGCGATAACAATTTGTATATTCGTATCGACATTTAATCAATAAGCCATGAAAAGATCATTGGTTTCATTATCAATCCTGTTGTTTATTACTGTAGGATTCATGGGCAACACACAACCCTGTGCAGATCCTGGAAACATCTATTCTTTTACCTATGATGGAACAACTTATGAAGTAGTTAAAGAGATGAAGTCGTGGGAGGAGGCCGCTGCATGTGCTGTGGAGCGCGGTGGCTACCTGGTTCAGATCAATGACCAGGGAGAGCAGGATGCTGTTTACGATGCCATTGTCAATGGCGCTGCTGTTCCTTCAAATTACACTGTAGTCCCTGATGGTGGTGGGATTGCTTACGTCTGGATCGGTGCCACTGATAAGGAGACTGAAGGGGTGTGGCTCTGGGACGGGAATGATGATGGGACAGGAGAGAATTTCTGGAATGGAGAGGGTGCAGCAGGGGGAGGTGGTGGAAGTGCTGTGGGTGGAGCCTTTGTCAACTGGGGAGGTGCATCCACCGGGACATACAAGGAACCCGACGATTTCGGTTCGGGTCAGGATGCAGCAGCGATAGGACTTGCCGGCTGGCCTTCGGGGAGTGGTTCACTTGGGATCGCTGGAGAATGGAATGACATCAGATTGACCAATACAATCTATTTCGTCATTGAGATCGATAACACCTCCTTGATTGAAAAGGACAACAACCCATTAAAGATTTATCCGAACCCTGCGAGGGATCAGTTGACAATTCAGATGAATCAGACAAACAGGCTTATCGGGACAGTTTCACTGTTTAACATCCAGGGCGTACAAATCCTGCTGGAAACAAACCTGGCATCCCATAAAGTTATAATGAACACCATCTCAATCCCATCCGGATTCTACCTTTTAACCATAAGGATGAATAACGGAGATGAGACCATGCACCGGCTTGAGATTCTGCACTAGCCAGGCAAGGATTCTTCTTCCCCTCGAATCAGTTACGGAAGTTTACCGCTCCATGTTACTATTTCGATCGGCTTTGGTGCGAATGTATTGCCGGTAAACTGTTGGTTATTGCCATACTCAAGTAAAATTCCATTTCCGGTTGCTTCAATTTCCCAGGTCCAGTTATAGGAGTAATCTCCCGGCGGAACAACGAATGTAACCAGCATGGAAACCGAATCACCTGATGTAAAATCAGCAGATACCATTTGCCAGGGTACCACAGGTGAACTCACCTCTTTCTTAACCGTGCCTGCCTCAAAATACTGAATCTTCAGGCTCGTGTAATCGCCGGTTATCTGAAACTTGTAGTCAACCGTGTATTTTTTAATCGGGTCAGGTTGAGGATCTTCTTTCTTTTTACA
>CALCGJ010000261.1 GCA_937900965.1 uncultured Bacteroidota bacterium
TGAAAGAGATCTGCAATAACAACAACACCGATATAGATCTCACATCCAACGTTTCTGGAACCCTCTTTACCTGGACCGCCACCGGGTCATCTGCTAACATTACAGGGTATACAGATAATATAACCCCATCTGCCCATATTGGGGATAACCTGATCAACCTCGGAGACATCAACGAAACGGTTACCTACCATATCACCCCGCATGCAAACGGTTGTGATGGCACTACAGTGGATTATGTTGTAACGGTGGTGCCATCTCCATTTTTGACCAACACTCCGCTGAGGCAGGATCAATGCAACAACTTAAACACAAGCATTACCCTGGAGTCAAATGTAGCAGGTACACAGTTTTCATGGACATGCACGCAAAGTTCAGGGAATATCACCGGTTACAGCAACAGTACTGTCCCCGGTGCACTGATCAGCCAGATGCTCACCAATTCATCCCTCAACTCCGACTCAGTCATCTATCACTTAACTCCTGAAAACAGTGGTTGTCCAGGATCAATAACCAACTATACGGTAGTGGTATTTCCCGTTCCTGATGTCTATTTTAATCCTAACGGAGAGACCGTTTGCGAAGGGGTTACCTCAATGATCCAGAACCTGTCCCATACAATCGGAGCAACCTATTCCTGGACGGCTACAGCATCTTCACCAAACCTGACCGGATATTCCAACGGGACCGGGGATTTGATTGCCCAGACTATTGACAATGCAGGGTCAACAATTGAATGGGTGACCTACCAGGTCACCCCTACAGCCAACGGATGTCCGCCGGGAACAACCATGCCGGTGATTCTGACAGTCAACCCGCGACCGGTGGTAACATCTGTGCCAACCAGGCAATCAATTTGCAACGGGCAGGTTTCGAATCTCTCCCTGCTGGCGGATGTACCGGGTTCCACCTTCGCATGGAGAGCGTTCAGCAGCTCACCGGCTGTTACAGGCTTCAGCGACGGGTCGGGCTTTACTATTGCTCAAACCCTGGTCAACTCAGGCTTCAGCATCGACTCGGTCATCTACCGTGTGGCAGGCACTGCAAACAGCTGTCCTGGAGATTCGACAGATATCCATGTTGTAGTATTCCCGGTTGCCGATGTAATCTTTACACCGGCCAGTGAGGAGCTGTGCAGTGGTGAAACCACCGGGATCGCCCTCACTTCAAATATAGCCAATTCCAACTATGCATGGACAGCTATCGGCAGCTCTCCCGATGTCACCGGTTATTCCGGCGGATCCGGGATCCTGATCCAGCAAACGCTGATCAATTCGGGGTTTATGATCCCCACCGTGACCTACCAGGTCACCCCTACAGCCAATGGATGTACCGGTACGCAAAACAGCGCGGTAGTTGGTGTCAATCCATGGCCTGCTGTCTCCCTTACAATCTGTCACGACACCTTGCTGACAACAGAGTCTCAGCCATTTACCCTGAAAGGCGGGAATCCTACCGGGGGGATCTTTGCAGGTCCTGGTGTGAGTAACGGACGTTTTTTCCCGGCACTGGCCGGTACGGGGCGGCATACGATCACCTACTATTACCAGAATACATACGGATGTGACAAGATCGATTCAATCCATGTAACGGTTGCAGAATCAATTATTCACAGTTGTGGGGATATACTTATTGACATCCGTGACGGCCAATCCTACCCGACAGTTCAATCCGGGACGCAATGCTGGATGGCGACAAATCTCAATTTCGGCAATACCATCTCATCAGCCCAGATGCAACGGGACAACTGCGTGAACGAAAAATACTGCTACAACGATAACCCGGCTAACTGCGCCTCTTACGGCGGACTGTATCAATGGGATGAGGTGATGTATTATACCACCGACATCGCTGCCCAGGGATTCTGTCCCCCGGGATGGCACATCCCCACTGAACCGGAATGGACAACACTGTTCAACATCTATATATCCAACGGGTTTGCAGGCAATGCCCTGAAGTCGAGCGGCTATTCAGGCTTCAATGCCCTGATGACCGGCATCCGCTTCCACAACAGCGTGTGGAGGTTCCCGGCCAACGATCCTGTCCTGCGATCAAAACTCTACTGGTCTTCCACCGTCTGGGGGAGTGATAAAGCCTGGGCGCATGGCATGAATGAAGTGGTTGTAGATCCAGAGTATACGCCCAGTGTATCTCTCTATCCTTCAGCCCGGACAAATGCTTTTGCTTTGAGATGTCTGAAAGATTGACAAACGGCTGTCGACAAACCTGGATTGATCATTCCGTTTAGCGTTAACAAGTCCCAATAGAGATTATTGGGAACAGAAGCAACCTTTTATATAACTTTGTGTATTATTATCAGTCAAGGGGTAGCTGATGTCTGTTAAGCTAATACATGTATCTTTTATTTTCTCTCTCTTATTCACCTTCTCAACCATTCAGGTGTTTGCAGAAGGTACGAAAGAGCTGATGCCCGACAGTGCCTCAAACCGCCGTGCATTTGTGCTGATCGCCAACGGAAATGTCGGCGGTAATTTTCGCGATCCCTTCGCCATATACAATGGGGATACCAATTACCGTCTTTTTATTCATATTTCCAACCACCAGACAGAAAAGATCTATTTTGGGCTGGGAGTAGTATCCGGAACCGGAAGTTCCACAAACTGGCGGATCCATGCGCCTAATGGAACCGTGGTATGGAGTGGGTCCACGCCGATAGCTGTAGGGCAACCGGGATTTATCCGTTATTACAGCCAGGCCTATGCGGGGCCAACCAAACTGAGTCCGCAGGGGTATCAGGCTGTGGTTGTGGATCCCCTGATGAACGGGAATTATTATATGACTTTCCAGGTTAACAACGGACAATCGAGATCCTACGAGAAGATTGATATTTCCGTTGTTGATACGACTACCAACACCTATAAAAAAGGGAGGGTTTACTCAAAAGCATGGCAGTTAAACACCAATGAACCAAGTGCTCATGGGTTTTACGGGTTTATGTATGTTTATTCCCAGGATAGCATTGTCACGAAATTTGATCCCAATGGATTTGATGGCCGGTGGTTTACAGTCTCCTGCAACAACTCCGGTTGTTATCCGGTAGGAGCCGGGATGCCTGCAACAGAGGCCCGGAAATCAACAGAAGGGTGGCATAACTACCCACAGTATAAGATATTCCTTAACGATCCGGATACCTTAGTCTATCCGAGTGGTATCATCGGCCAGGTTGTCATCCCTCCGCCCCCGGGCTCCATTGTGATAGTGACGCCCCATTGCGCGGACGGTAAAATTGATTTCACCTTCGAGGTCACATCTTCGGGAACGATAACACTGAATCTGGAATTGAGTGCAATTGGCCCCGGTTATGTTGACAAAGAGGTCATACAAAATGTGACGGTAGGACAAAACACTATGGTTTGGGACGGCTATGATGCTTCTGTTCCGCCGAAACTTGTCCCAAGTGGCTCTACCTTTCCGTTCACTCTTACCTATGTTAAAGGGATGACCCATCTACCCCTCTGGGATGTGGAAAACAACCAGAATGGATTCGCTGTTTCCCTTATAAGACCGGCAGCAACCTCAGAACCCGCATTCTACTGGGACGACACCAATTTAAGTCCCCCGATGCCGCCAGGCCCTGTAATAAGCCCTCCCGGCGGATGCCTGAGCAGCATAAGTCCATGTCATATCTGGTATCAGAATAACGGACAACCCGGAGATGGCCGCACAGTCAATACCTGGTGGTTTGTATCTAATACTACAACTGTACCTGTAACGATCATGAAGGAACAGATACCGGGGATAATAGGAACTATAAGCGGAGTTAACCAGATATGCCAGGGAAGTAATGCACAATTTACCTGCCCTGCTGACATTAACTCCCAGCAATATATCTGGACATGGCCAGGAGGAACTGACACCACCTCTTCTCCATTCATTATCATAACCATTGACCCGTCTACGCTTCCCGGACCGGGGCAGATCACAGTACAGGGATTAAATAACGAATGTGGAGAAGGACCGGTCACCGTCAAAAATATCACCATCAACCAGCTGCCTTCGGTGACTAACAGCCTGCTTATCAAAACCATTTGCAGCAACACCTCCCCAAATATCGCACTTCAATCAAATGTTAGCGGGTCCACTTTTGCATGGCGTGTTTGGAGCACAAATCCAAGCCTTGCAGGATTTTTCAACAGCAGTGGATCCATCATCAATCAGAACCTTTTCAACTTAGGTTCTGTAACAGACACCGTTCGGTACCGGGTAGCAGCCACTGCAAACGGATGCCGTGGAGATAGTGTCACATTCAAAATAGCGGTTCATCCGATTGCCAACCTCAGCAACTCACCAAAGTTCAAGCAGCAATGCAATAACCTCAATACAAACATCACGCTGACATCAAGCATTTCAGGTACACTGTTCACCTGGACCTGCACACCATCCTCAGGAAATGTAACCGGCTGGAGCAACAACTCAACTCCAACAACTATCCTGGATCAAACCCTTGTGAACAGCGGTACCCTGATTCAGACAGTAATCTATCACATCACACCATCAGCCAATGGTTGTGCCGGGCAGGTGACAAATTACACCGTGACAGTCTACCCAACTCCACTACTCACCAACTCCCCAGCAGTAAAAGGGATCTGCCAGGGCGAGTCCACCAATATTGTTCTGACTTCAAATGTTCCCGGAACTGCTTTTACATGGACGTGTACCCAAACCTCAGGGAACCTCTCGGGCTGGTCAGCCAACCCCGGACCCCCAACCACCCTGATCAACCAAACCCTGAGTCTTGCCGGAGTTGCCACAGATTCTGTCATATACCATGTTACACCACGGGCGAACAATTGTACCGGGCCATTAATTGATTACAAAGTGATGGTCAACCCTATCCCGCAACTCACTCTCAGTTCAATGGTTGATTCCATCTGTTCGGAAGCCACAACTGCCATTACGCTGACATCAACGGTTACCACTACGGCATTTTCGTGGACTTCTGCAAATGGGGTTGGGAGTGTCTCAGGATTTAGTGATGGAACCGGTCCTGTGATTGCCCAGCAACTGACAAATCAAGATCCAACTGCCGGTAGTGTATTGTATACCATTACTCCTTCTACCGGGAACTGTACCGGCAACAGCGAAATCTTTACCCAATGGGTAAAGCCCTTACCCCATTTGACCAACAAGCCGAAAGAGGTTTCGATCTGCAGCAACACCGGTCCGAATGTGACACTAACCTCCGGAGTAACCAATACCTGGTTTGGGTGGACGGCAACTGGTTCGTCAGTGAATATCTCCGGGTATTCTGATCAAACTACTCCTACAACATTGTTGAATCAAACCTTGGTCAATACAGGGTATGATCTAGAGTGGGTTACCTACCAGGTTGCCCCTACGGCGGCCGGATGCATGGGGCCAGACTCTAACTTCGTGGTTAGGGTATATCCTGTTCCCGATCTGGCCAACAATCCACCGGATACGGGAATTTGCAGCGCACAACCTACCGCGTTGACCCTGCTTTCAAATATCACAGGAACTCTGTTTACCTGGTCCGCTACCGGGTCTTCGGGCAACGTAACCGGTTTCTCGGATCAGTCAACCCCGACCGATTTCCTGGATCAGACGCTGACGAATTCGGGGTATGATATAGAGTGGGTGACTTACCAGGTCACCCCTACAGCGAATGGATGCGATGGGAGCCTCTGGACCTATACCGTTACCGTTTATCCTGTACCGGATGTATCAAACTCCCCTATGACTAAAGAGATCTGTAATAATAATAACACCGATATCGACCTTCTATCCAATGTTTCCGGGACCCTCTTTACCTGGACTGCCACGGGTTCATCATCCAACATTCAAGGGTTTACGGATAACACAACCCCTGTAACCCATATTGGGGATAACCTGATCAACCTGGGAGACATCAACGAAACTGTCACCTACTTTATCACCCCGCATGCCAACGGGTGTGATGGCGCAGAAGTGGAATTTGTTGTAACGGTGGTACCATCTCCCTTCCTGACAAATACTCCACTGAGGCAGAATCAATGCAACAACTTAAACACAAACATCGCCCTTCAGTCAAACGTGGCCGGCACCGGGTTTTCGTGGATATGCACACAAAGTTCCGGCAATATAACAGGTTACAGCAACAGTTCTGCACCAGGGTCCATTATCAATCAACTACTTGTCAACTCAAGCTTCAATACTGATTCGGTTATCTATCATCTCACTCCTGAGAACAGCGGATGCCCGGGATCAGTGACTGATTTTTCTGTGGTTGTCTTCCCTGTTCCGGATGTATTTTTTATACCAAACGGGGAGACGGTGTGCGAGGGAGAGCTCAGCAACCTTTCCCTTCAGTCAAATACAGTCGGAGCAACCTATTCCTGGACAGCGACAGCCTCTTCTGTGAACCTTGCAGGGTATTCCAACGGAACCGGCGATTTGATTGCACAAACCATCAATAATGCCGGAGCGACAATTGAATGGGTGACCTATCTGGTCACCCCTACGGCTAATGGGTGTCCGCCGGGAACCACGATGCCGGTGATATTGACAGTCAACCCGCGACCGGCGGTAACTGCTGTACCAGGTGGACAATCGATCTGCAACGGGCAGGGTACGAGCCTTTCCCTGCAGTCGGATGTGCCGGGTTCAACTTTTGCCTGGAGAGCTTTCAGCACTTCCACAAACCTTACCGGGTTTACGAGCAGCAGCGGGGCGAATATAGTCCAGATACTAAACAACAGCGGTTACACCATTGAAACCGTAACCTACAGGGTGGCAGCAACTGCGAACAACTGTACGGGTGACTCAACAGATATTGTAGTAACTGTCTTCCCCGTGGCAGATATTCTCTTTGTACCGAATGGAGAGTCCATATGCAGCGGTAAGATCACAAACTTGTCCCTGCAGTCCAATGTTGCAGGCACATCTTTTTCGTGGACGGCAACAGGCAGCTCTCCGGATGTATCAGGATATTTTCCGGGATCAGGAAATTCCATCCAGCAAACGTTGATCAATACAGGGTATATGATGCCTTGGGTAACCTACCAGGTTGCCCCTACGGCAAATGGATGTATAGGTACACCGAATTCGGCCATCGTTACCGTGAACCCCCTGCCGGTGGTTACCCTTAGTGTTTGTTTTGATACCCTCACAACCACACAGGCACAGCCTTTTGAACTGAAAGGAACAAATCCGTCCGGAGGAACCTTCAGTGGGACAGGCGTGACAGGTTCGACATTCTTCCCTGCCATTGCAGGTGTTGGGATTCATCATATCAGGTATACCTACACGAACAACTTCGGTTGTATCGACAGCGCCTCTACTGCAATCCATATACTTGACCCATTATCCCTCAGCTGTGGAGACACCCTCATTGACATCCGTGACAACCAGTCTTATCCTACCGTTCAGATAGGAACTCAGTGCTGGATAGCGACCAACCTCAACTTCGGGAGTATCATCTCCTCCTCTCAAATGCAACGGGATAATTGTGTGAATGAAAAGTACTGTTACAACGACATTCCCTCTAACTGCACCTCCAACGGAGGGCTCTACCAATGGGATGAGGGGATGCGTTACGTTGCCGACAACGGCGCCCAGGGACTTTGTCCTCCCGGATGGCACATACCCACCGAGCCAGACTGGTCGACTTTGTTTAATGCTTTGATATCCAATGGTTTTGCCGGAAGCGCTCTGAAGTACAACGGCTACTCCGGCTTCAATGCCCTGATGACTGGCATCCGGTTCCAAAACAGCGTGTGGAAGTTCCCGGGCAGCGACCTCACCCTGCGATCGAAACTATACTGGTCTTCCACCGCCTGGGGGATCGGAAAAGCATGGGCTCATGGGATGAATGAAGTAGTGATCGATATTGAATACACACCAAGTGTTTCTTTTTATCCATCGGCAAGGAGTAATGCTTTTGCCATAAGGTGTATAAAAGACTAGAATTACCCCTAAATCCCGGTTTGCTTTCCATCTGCTTCTCCCGAGTACTCGGGATCGCAGCTTCGGCTCGCAAGGGGACTTATTTCCCTCCGGGATTGAGGGGTAATTGGAGACAAGGGTCAAGGGTCATTTGTTGATTTGATTTGAAAATTTAGTACTTTTGATACTCACGAACGTTTCATCAGATCCTTTTTATAACATGAAACAGA
>CALCGJ010000262.1 GCA_937900965.1 uncultured Bacteroidota bacterium
CACACCTCCTTCACCGAGGGAAGTGAACTTGAATTGATTAAACTGGTGCGAAAGCTCAATTCCGGCATGACAATCGAAGAGTAACCAAGTAGAAACAAAATACCGAGTCGATTTATGAAAAGAGGAGCCATTGTTAAAGGGCTTATCGTTGCGTTGTTTTCCATACCCATTATCTCCAATGGACAGGGGTTTCTGGAAAACAGCCAGATCAGCGGAAGTTTTCAGAGCGATGCGGTCTATTACCTGACCGACAGCCAGCTTGGAATCACGGATTCTACCCTCGATGGAAAATATTTCCGGGTACAGGGATTTACTGAAGTAAACTACTCGTACAAAAACTTCTCGGCTGGCATGCGGTTTGAGGCATATCTCCCGCCATTACTGGGATACGATCAGGACTACCAGGGATTAGGCGTCCCCTACTGGTGGGTGAAATACAAAAACAAACTGATTGAGGTTACTGCAGGTAATTTTTACGAGCAGTTTGGTGATGGAATGATTTTCCGTACTTACCAGGACTGGACTCTTGGTTACGATAACTCCATGCGTGGATTACGTGTAAAACTGACTCCATTCAGCGGTGTCGCTTTAACCGGCGTTGTCGGGGTTCAGCGTAATTACTGGATCCCGTTTAAGGACAACAACAGGGGTATTGTAAAAGGTGTTGATGCCGATTTCTATCTGAACGATATGGTACCAAGCCTCTCGTCTTCAAAGTTCAAACTGAGTTTTGGGGGCAGCTTTGTCAGTGATTATCAGAAAGGCAACTCCATGGAAATGGTAATCCCTCCAAAAATTTACGAACTGAAACTTCCTGAAAATGTAGCCACCTATGGAGGACGGGTTAACCTGAATTACAGTGGATTCAACTTTTATACGGAGTATGCCCACAAGATCAATGATCCCTCCGCCATGAACCATTACATATATAAAAATGGAGACGGATGGTTGCTAACGGCCTCCTATTCCCGTAAAAATTTCGGATTGACTGCCAAGACCAAATGGATTGATAACATGAGTTATAAATCCGACCGCTCTGTCACTAACAATGCATTGGATATCAACTACCTGCCTGCTGTAACCAAAGAACACACATACTTTCTGGCGGCAATGTACCCCTATGCCACTCAGCCAACCGGTGAAGTGGGAGGATCGGCAGAGCTGATCTTCTCGCTACCAAAAAAATCAGCACTCGGAGGCAAATACGGGATGAATTTTGCGATTAACTTTTCGCAGGTAAATAACATCAAACGGTCTATGATCAATGATACTACCGTTATCAATGCGCCGGGTACAAAGGGATACAAAACCACCCCTTTTGCCACAGACTGGAAAGATGTTTTCTACCAGGATGTTAACATTGAGGTAACAAAAAAGTTCAATAAAAAATGGAAGGGGATCTTCGCTTTCTATTACCAGACTTACAATAAGGATGTGATCGAAGGCCATCTTGACGAATACGGAACTGTTTATGCCAATATCGGTGTGGTTGATCTCACCTGGAACATCACAAAAAAGTACTCTCTCCGGGGAGAAATTCAGGGGTTATGGACAAAACAGGATAAAGGCGACTGGCTGGCAGGGATGCTGGAACTGACTATCTCGCCAAAATGGTTTTTCTCAATTAGCGATCAGTGGAATTACGGAAATTCCGAGTCAAATCTTCAACTCCATTATTATAACGTATCTGCGGGATTCATATACAATACCGCCCGTATAGCACTGTCATACGGCCGCCAGCGTGAAGGCATCGTCTGTGTAGGTGGTGTATGCCGGTATGTGCCTGAATCCACAGGGTTTACGCTGACGATAAACAGTAGCTTTTAATGACAGGTGGTGAAATAGCGAAATAGTGAAATAGTGAAATAGCGAAATAGCGAAATGTGTCATTGCGAGGAACCGAAGCTGCGAGCGCAGCGAAGCAGGTAGTGACGCGGCAAAGCGAAAATAAAATATTATGAGATTTCGGGTATTATATTTAATCATTGCGGTGGCAGGCGTGTTGGTTATTTCCTGCGACAAGGTGGAAGCGCCATATGCCGTTGAAAAAGAGATTACGGTCGATACCAACAAACGGAAGGTTCTGGTGGAAGATTATACGGGGATGAAATGCGTGAACTGTCCGGGAGCAACAGCGGGTGCTGAAGCCCTGGTTGAACTTTACAAGGGGCAAGTGGTTTTAATGACCGTTCATGCCGGCTATTTTTCGGAACCCGATGCATCAGGGCACTATACAACGGACTACCGTGTTCAGCAAGGTGTTGACTGGTTCGACGACTTTTCACTGATCTCCAATCCAATGGGGATGATCAACCGTACACCGTACAATGGGAAACAGGCAATTGGAGCCGGATCATGGGCCGAAGTGGTGTCAAATGTTGTTCAGGAAAATGAAGTGGCAACCATCCGTATTGAGACAGAATACACCCCGTCTAAACTTAATCACATTACCGCCACAATTGAAACGAAGTTTACAGAAAAGCTTCCGGGAGCATACAGCCTCTCCGTTTGTATCCTGGAAGACAGTATTGTTGGCTGGCAGAAAAATAATGATCCCCTGGTTGGCCCTGTTCCAGACATAGAAAACTATGTATTTAATGATATGCTTCGGGCAGTCCTCAACGGAACTTACGGGGAACAATTAACTGCTTCTGTTGACACCTTGGATGTTTATTCCAAAACCTATCTCTACACCCTTAATGATGCCTGGATTGCTGAACACTTATCCCTTGTAGCATTTGTTTTCGATGAAACAACAAAAGAGATCATCCAGGTGGAGAA
>CALCGJ010000263.1 GCA_937900965.1 uncultured Bacteroidota bacterium
CATTCACACAATTATCCCGTTGCATTTGAGAGGAGGAGATGATACTCCCGAAGTTTAGGTTGGTCGCTATCCAGCACTGTGTTCCTATCTGAACGGTAGGATAAGACTGGTTGTCGCGGATGTCAATGAGGGTGTCTCCACAGCTGAGGGATAATGGGACAACAACATGGATTACAAGAGAGGCGCTGTCAATACAATTGAAATCATTGGTATATGTATAGCGTATATGATGCACTCCTGCACCGGCGATAGCCGGGAAAAATGTCGAGCCAGTCATGCCTGCGCCAGTAAATATTCCTCCGGGAGGTAGAGCTCCTTTGAGAGAGAATGGCTGTGCCTGTGTTGTTGTGAGGGTGTCAAAACAAACAGCAAGGGAAACCACCGGCAGGGGGTTCACGGTAACGATAGCTGAATTTGGTGTACCGGAACACCCATTTGCTGTGGGGGTGACCTGGTAGGTCGCCCAACCCGGCATGTATCCCGAATTGATCAATGTCTGCTGGATAGAATTTCCTGATCCCGGAAAATATCCCGTTACATCCGGAGAGCTGCCTGTTGCCGTCCACGAAAAGGTTGTGCCGGCTACATTGGATTGCAGGGACAGATTTGTGAGCTTTCCGCTGCATATGGACTCTCCGTTTGGAATAAAGAGAATATCCGCAACGGGAAAGACAGTGACAACGAAGTCGGTGGAGTCGCCCGTACAATTGTTTGCAGTTGCTGCCACCCGGTAGGTTACGGTTTCAATGGTAAACCCGCTGTTGGTGAGAATTTGGACTATGTTCGCCCCGCTGCCGCCGGCGAACCCGGAAATGTTTGTGGAACTGCTGAAAGCTCTCCAGGCAAACGTTGAACCCGGGAGGTCAGCCTGGAGAACAAAACCGGTCGAGCCAGCCGAACAGATGGCATCCGTGGTAACAGGGTTGGAGATTGCAGGACGCAAATGGACCATGACAATAGTTGAGCCAGGGTCGGCTCCTTCACAACCGGGACCCATCTGGTAGTTGACGGTGACTTGTTTCAATCCAGGGGTAGTCCATGTCGCATCAATTTGCTCGGTACCACCACCGGTAAAGGAACCATCCGGGGAAACAGTCCATATATAACCACTCATTCCACTCTGTGTGGCGAAAGTAGTTGCTGCGTCAATACAGGTGTTTGGCGGAGCAGTAGTTATGGTCGGTACAGGGAGAAGGGCAACATTCACCTCATAGATGGTTGGACTGGCAGCTACACACCCGTTCAGGTCGGTATAATTTACCGTGATGCTGTTCAGACCTATAGAAGTCCAGATTACGTAAATGGTATCAGGTGTGGCCCCCGTTGTGGGAGTTCCTCCGCTAACGGTCCAGTTATATCCCGACATTCCGGCTTCAGTAAAATATATTGGACCTGCTGTATTGACACAGGCAATTGCAGGACCACTGATAACCGGAACCGGAAGGGGATTTACAGTTACGGTAATACTGGCTGTCTGCGCCTGGGAGCAAGTATTGCCATCGGTTACACTTTCAAGTGAATAGACGTAGGTACCTGGAACCCCGGTGGGTTGAGATACTGTAACAGAGTTGCCAGATACGGTGGCTATCGACTGTGTTGACCCTCCGTTGATTGTATAATTAAAGGTATAAGGAGCTGTTCCTGTGCCCCCGGTAAATGTGATGACAGGTTCTGTTGTATTTTCACAAACAGCAGTAGATCCTATCATAGTAGCTGTTGGCAAAGGATTCACGGTTATTGTAGTGTTGCCTGTCTGAGTCTGGGAACAGGTATTGTCATCAGCCACACTTTCCAGGGCATATACATAAGTTCCTGGAGTTCCGGTAGGTTGAGATACCGTGACAGAGTTCCCCGATGTTGTGGATACAGACTGTACCGGGCCTCCATTAATCGTATAGAAAAATGTATAAGGGGCTGTACCTGTTGCCCCGGTAAACATAATTTCAGGATCAGGATCGCCATTACAAACAGCGGTTGTTCCACTGATAGTAGCTGTTGGCAACGGGTTCACGATTATGGTAGTGTTCCCAGTCTGAGCCTGGGAACAGGTATTCCCGTCAGCCACACCAACCAGGGTATACAGATAGGTGCCCGGGGTGCCGGTAGGTTGAAATACCGAAACAGAGTTACCCGAGGTTGTGGTTACTGACAGTGTAGAACCACCGTTGATCGTATATCCAAATGTAAATGGGGGTGTTCCTGTTGCGCCGGTAAATGTAATTGAAGGGGCCGGGTCACCGGCACAAACATCTGTGGTTCCGCTTATAGAAGCTGTAGGTAATGGGTTCACGATAATCGTAATAGTTCCTGACTGAGGTTGTGAGCAAGTATTACCGTCGGTTACGCTCACAAGTGTATACACATAAGTCCCGGGTGTACCAGTGGCTTGAGATACTGTAACAGAGTTGCCCGAGATTGTGGTTGCCGACAGTGTCAACCCTCCATTTATTTTATAATAAAATGTATACGGTGCTGTGCCTGTACTCCCGGTAAAAGTAACAGCCGGAGGTACATCGCCTTCACAAACAGCAGTTGCCCCGCTGATAGAGGCTGATGGCAATGGGTTCACGGTTATAGTAGTGTTCCCTGTCTGAGTTTGCGAACAGGTATTGTCATCAGTCACACTCTCAAGAGCATATACAAAAGTACCCGGAGACCCTGTTGGTTGAGGCACCGGGACAGAGTTTCCCGAGGTAGTGGATATGGACAATGTTGGACCACCGTTGACCGTATAGAAAAAAGTAAAAGGTGCGGTTCCGGAAGTTCCGGTAAATGTAACAGCAGGGGATACATCACCCACACAAACAGCCGTTGTCCCGCTGATCGCAGCTGTAGGCAACGGGTTCACAACTATAGTAGTGATTCCTGTCTGAATCTGGGAACAGGTATTGTCGTCGGTTACACTTCCAAGGGTATATATATAGGTGTTGGGGGTAGTTGTGGATTGGGAAACCGTGACAGAGTTGCCAGAGGTAGTGGTTACCGACTGGGTTGAACCTCCGTTAACCGTGAAGTAAAAAGTGTAAGGTGCTGTACCTTCGGCGCCGGTAAATGTAACAATTGGGTCTGTATCTCCGGTACATACCGTAACAGATCCGCTTATGTTTGCTGTGGGTAACGGATGAACGGTAATCACACATGTAACTGTACCGCCCACACAGGCGCCAATTATTGGTGTGATGGAATAGGTGACCAGGGCACTTCCGGTTCCGGTATTTACAATCTGATCATCAATCAGGGTTCCTGAATGTCCCGGTGGATTTGGGGTAATTGTTGCAGAACCTGATGTAACAATACTTGACCAGGTTGCATGTGAACCGGGTTGCGAAAAACTCAGTGCAAGGCCAACGTTGTCCCCTGAACAGATTGATTTGTTCAAACTGGAGTTGGTAAGGGTTGGAGCAGGGGAGATGATGATAGTTTGAGTGGCTGTTCCAACACAACCTTCCAGTGAGTATGATTCAACAGTAACCTCATGTGGTCCGGTAATATTATACGTGTGAGTAGTTGACGGGTTTGAATATGGCCCAAACCATGGGCCGGCAGCATCAAATTTCCATTTACGGCTTACGATGGGTTGACTGGGATTGGTACTTGTTGAAAGATCGGTGAAGGTGCTTGAATTTCCGACGCAATTGATTACGGATGTAAAAGATGGAATAACATTCGTAAAGGCGATCGTGGTTAAGTTGCTGTCCACGGGGCAGCCATTGAATGAAACCATGTCAAGCCCATATACATCTCCCTCGTTTGCATTTATGATTGTGCAGGTCTGACTTGTAGATATTATAGTTGGAGTACATGTCCCGCATATTGGCCCATACCATTCGTAGGATGCAAACCCGGGAGGTCCGGTCAGTGAAACAGTACTTGCTCCTGAACATCCTGATAGTGAAATCTCCATCTGTTTGCATTCTGTAGTAATATAAGCATACCCTGTATGGGCCGTAAATGAACAACCATGAACGGTAAAAACAATATTCAGGAGTTGCCCGGCAGTTAAGGAATATTCTGAAAGATCAATACCAATCGTACTCCAATCTTTCCACACAGTGTTATTAGGTCCTGGAATCCAGGTTGTTACGCCATCTCCGGGATAAAGATCGAAAAAACCACAAACAGGGTCAAGAAGGAGACCTGTGTTTTCATCAAAAATTTCGATTGTAAACCTGGGTCTCTTATCCGGTGTGTTATGAGTAGGATTTGTGATGTCTGATAATACAACTGCACTTCGATAGATAAAGAAACTGTTAGTTGGATCATAAACAAGGTCATAGGTCAGCTGATCAACATAACCACCACCTCCGTTATTGCACTGCCTGTTCCCAAGCAATGCCGAAAATGCTTCTACCGGTGGCCCTGGAAATGTCTTGCTTATTGCGGAGTTACACGGATCTGGTCCTGGTGTTTCGATCGAAAAATGGCCCCCGGTTGGCGTGTTATACCATGGTTGTTCAGGATTACTGCAGGGCGGATTAAAAGGAATATAAAAGGGCATACCAGCACAGCGGGTGGAATTTTGTTGATTGTCGTTACACCAATTGCCTGAACATCCTGACCAGCCGGTGAAATTCCCCAAAGAGAAATTGGAGTTTGGACAGGATGTTTGCGAAGATACATCGTTGCTCAAACCCGGGAAAAGAGATAGAATCAAAGTTAGATACCCTATGAAAGGTGAGATGGAAAACTTACGGTTCTGTTTCATGTTATAAAAAGGATCTGATGAAACGTTCGTGAGTATCAAAAGTAC
>CALCGJ010000264.1 GCA_937900965.1 uncultured Bacteroidota bacterium
CGTAAATCGTACTTCGTACTTTACAGCAGGCCTTGTTCCCTGAGAGCTACTTCCAGCTCTCTGTAACTTATCGGTTTTGCCACAATCTGCTTGTTCCGGTCGAGCAGGAACATGGTTGGTGTGGCGTAGATATTGTACAGGTCGGCCGACTTGCCATCAAAGCCTTTTAGTTCAGAAGCGTTTATCCAGGTTAGTTTTTGATCGTTCACAATCTGCATCCAGTCTTCGCGGCGGGTGTCGATCGATACGGCCAGAATTTCATACCTCTTTGGGTTTTGTGCCTCGTAGAGCGCCTTTGCCTTTGGCATCATCTGGGTACAGTGTCCGCATTCGCTTGACCAGAACATAAGCAGGGTATATTCAGAATCGATTTCGGAGAGTTTTACCGGTTGGTCACTGGTATCTGGAACTTCAAAATCAGGAGCCGACTGGCCAATGGCTATTTTTTTGAATGTTTCCAGTTTCTTCTGAAGGGCAGATTTCTTTTCCTGGTCTTCACACGCGAATGGATCCTGGAAATTCTCGGCCATATAGGTGATTACATCTTCAAAGTGATACTTGTCAAAGCCGCTCACCAGGTAGTCGAGCAGGAATTTGAATAGTTCGGGATTGTCACCGGCAGCACTTAGCATCACTGTTACTGCTTTGATGAATTCCGTTTCCAGCTGTTTTTGTGTGAACCGATTGTTGCTGTATAACGCCAGGTAGGATATCGCTTTATTGGCCCAGACATTGGATCGCAGAAGATCAGTATCGTTGAAATCAACCAGATCGAAGTAGTGCTGTTTCAAATATTCCAGGCGGATGTTTGGGCTCAACGAGGCCGGAAGGAATGGGCTGCTGTAAAGTGAAAGAATTTTTACGGTGTATGAGTCGGGAAACATTCTCTTTAATGAATCCAAAAGGATTGCCTGTTTTCGTTGAATCCTTTCGTAATTTGCAACTGCATTGAAATAAAATGAGTCTTGTTCGGGAAAGTAATCTACCACCGGTTGAAGCAGCTCAAGCTTGGTTTGGTTGATTCTGTCGGCCATCATGAAATCAAAATATATCCTGTTTTCAACAGATTCCGTGATCTCAAGGTTGTCGGCAGGTTGGTTGGCATCAGTATGAAAACGGATATTTTCCCGGTTATAGACAAGATCCACAAATTTTTCCTGTCCCCAGCTGACCCGGAGTAAGCCAGGAGCCAGTGTTACAGGCAACTCAATGGAAAATGTACCGTTTCCGTCTGTCAAAGCAGAATCGAGAAGGGAGTTCTTTTCGCCATAGAAAGTTAGCAGATAAACTGTCTGATTAGGAAGGCTGTCCAGTTGGCCCTGAAGTGTAAAAGTTGATTGGGCCATCCCTAAAAACGGCCCAATCAACAAGCAAGTCAGCATGATTTTTCTCATGTCAACGATCTATAAAGTTCGGTTATTTCGCCGGTCCGAGTAACTCTTCCAGCTTGTTTAACAGATCTTCGCCACGAAGGTTACGTGCGACAATAATTCCCTCTTGATCCAACAATACACTGGAAGGGATGGAGCGTACTCCGTAAAGCTTGGAAACTTCATTGTTCCAATACTGAAGATCCGACACTTGATTCCATGTGAGGTTATCTTTCTGTATAGCTTCGATCCATTTGCTGCGATCCTTATCCAAAGAGACACCGAGGATGTCAAATCCTCTCTTATGATATTTCTCCCATGCGGCTACAACATTCGGATTTTCAGCTCTGCAAGGGCCACACCAGGATGCCCAGAAATCAATTAAAAGCACATTGCCTTTCAGGGAGGATAGTGTCAACGGAATTCCAGCCGTATCGGCCTGGGTGAAATCGGGGGCTGGTTGTCCGATCTGAACTGCTTTCAGGATGTAGATCGCTTTGTTGAGCTCCTGCATGTATGTGGAGGAATTCAACACAGTGTCCATTGCCTGGGCTGCCTCTTCCAGGTCAGTGAGATCAAACATATAACCGTTGCGGTATATCAGGTAAGGAGCCACAACACTGGTGTTGTTCTCCTTTGCAAAAGCCAGTATCTCATCTTTTTGTTTTGCCTCAACCAATTCGTACAGAGAGTCAGCTTTTGCCATCGCTACTTCGTCGTCTGCCTCCTTTGCTTTCCGGTAGTCCGAGTAAGTGGCATTCATCTCTTCGTTGATCGGTTCCATTTGTTTCAGGTAGTTTTGATAAACATCCTGGGTTTGTGATCCTTTGATGGAAGTTCCGTCTACACTGTCGGCCAGGATATCGACCGTAATGACTGAATTCTCCACAAAAAGAGGAATATAGACTTTGGCATCCTTCACACTTACATACCACAGCTCCGGACTGTCAATGGTCCCTTTAAGGTTAAATTTTCCGGAAACCAGTTCAGTAGAATCAATGATCTTCCATTCTCCGGCTTCCCGCTTTTGCAGGTATACAGTACCGGAATCAATTCCGGTAACGGATCCGACGATTTTGTATTGGTTTTTCGGACCGCAGGAGGTGAGGCCTATTACAGCCAAAGTTACTAGTATTAGTAAATTTCTCATGTGTACTTCTCTTTTTGGGGGTTGGGAATAGGTTGATTTGCCGGGCAAAGGTCGCAAACTTTCGCTTAACTCTCTTTGTTATAGCTGAAAAAAACTGGATTTAGCCAGATTTCTCTATTTTTGTTGTAAGAAGTATCTAGCCACCAAAACACCAAAACACGGAATTTCACTAAAAAACTGTTTGCTTGCTTTCCTTTTGTATATTTTGGTGTTTTAGTGTTTTAGTGGTACAATTTCCAGATCAGAAATGAATCACTTATGAAAAAACTCTACGTCGTATTATTACTTTCTATCGGGCTTGGTCTTTCAGTACCTGGATTATCCCAGCCTCACCAAAAACCCCGGTATGATCTCTCCCGCACTCCCGTTTTATATACGGTTGGATATGCTCACCTTGATACCGAGTGGCGGTGGGACTATGAAGAGACCATCAACCATTTCCTGAAATCTACGATGGATGATAATTTCGATCGCCTGGAGAAATTCCCTGACTATGTATTCACCTTCAGCGGGGCCCGCCGGTACCGGATGATGAAAGAGTACTTTCCGATCCGATACCAGGAGCTGAAAAAATGGATCTACCGCGACCGATGGTTTGTTGGGGGCTCCTCCGTGGATGAGTGTGATCCAAATGTTCCCTCTCCTGAGTCGATTATCCGGCAGGTTCTTTACGGAAACAAATACTTCAGTTCTGAGTTCGGGAAGGAGAGTGTCGATTTTTTGCTGCCAGATTGTTTCGGCTTCCAGGCTCATTTCCCAAGCGTGTTGAATCACTGTGGATTGAAAGGCTTCTCCACCCAGAAACTGGGGTGGGGATCGGCTGTCGGCATTCCCTTTAACCTCGGAAATTGGGTTGGTCCGGATGGGAAAGGAATTGTATCAGCCCTCAATGCCACTACGTACACTGGCCGAATCCAGGAACGGCTCGATACTTCCGGGTACTGGTCAGACCGGGTTTTCTTAAACGGCCGGAAGTATGGTGTATTCGCCGACTACCGTTATTACGGTGTGGGTGATGTAGGGGGCGCTCCACGTGAAGAAGATGTGCTCCATGCGGTGGGCAGTATGAACCATCCCGACAGCAAAATTCAGGTATACCTCTCCTCCAGCGACCAACTCTTCAGGGACCTGACCTCAGAGCAGGCATCTAGGCTTCCCTCCTACTCCGGGGATTTGTTGCTGACCGAACATTCATCGGGATCTATCACATCCCAGGGATACATGAAGAGGTGGAACCGCAAAAATGAACTGCTTGCACAGGCCACTGAACCACTGGCGGTGATGGCTGATCACCTGGGTGCCATCCCGTATCCCAAAGAGCGTTTGAATGAAGCCTGGTGGCTGGTGCTGGGTTGTCAGATGCACGATATCCTTCCCGGCACCTCCATCCCATCGGCTTATGAATATGCCTGGAATGACGAAGTGCTGGCCATGAACCTGTTTGCTTCTGTGCTTGAAAGCTCAGCCGGTGCAGTAATCCGGGCGATGGAGACCCGGGCGGTAGGGATCCCTGTTGTGGTCTATAACCCTATTTCAATTGAACGGGAGGATATAGTTGAGGCAGTACTGAATTATCCGGATGGTGTTCCGGATTATATCCGGGTGTATGGCCCGGATGGAAATGAAGTTCTAAGTCAGGTTACAGGTCGTACCAAGACAACCATTCAACTCCTGTTCATCGCACAAGTCCCTTCGCTGGGCCTCGCCTGTTATGATGTGCGCCAGGCCAAACAGCCTTCCGAACTCACAGCCGGACTCCGCTCCGGACGTCTCAGCATAGAGAATGACTTTTACCGTATCCTGATAAACACTGATGGTGATATCCACAGCATCCTGGATAAAATGCTCGGCAAAGAGTTGCTTTCAGGTAACATGAGGCTCGAGTTCCTGAAAGAGCATCCACGGTATTGGCCTGCCTGGAACATGGACTGGAACAACAGGAAAGAGCCTCCAATCGGATACGTGGATGGCACTGCTAAAACCACGCTTGTAGAAAACGGCCCTGTGAGGGTCACCTTCAGGATTGAACGACAGGCAAGGAATTCGAAAATCACTCAATGGGTCAGACTGGCTGCAGGGCATGCCGGGACCCGCATTATGATCGACAACGAAGTAGCCTGGCAATCGAAGGGTGTGAGCCTGAAGGCGTCATTTCCGCTGACAGCAGTTAACGGTAAGGCTACGTATAACCTTGGACTCGGTACAATTGAACGGCCAGTAAACCACCCGAAAAAATATGAAGTCCCCTCTCGTGAATGGTTCGATCTCACTGACCATTCGGGTAGTTTTGGAGTTACGATCCTGGAAGATTGCAAGTTCGGCTCAGACATGCCCAACGACTCCACCCTTCGGCTTACCCTACTTTACACACCCACTTCCAATGAGTATCATGATCAGGCAACCCAGGACTGGGGGACGCATTCATTCACTTATGGAATCCAGGGACATGCAGGTGACTGGAGAAGGGGACTGTCTGAGTGGCAGGGACGTGCTGTCAACCAGCCTCTTATTGCATTTCAGGCAACTTCGCACCCCGGCTTCCTGGGAAAAACGATCTCCCTTGCATCCATCGACACCTCACAGATTGCTATCAGGGCCATGAAACTTAGTGAGGATGGCAACGAAGTGATCATCCGCGTCCAGGAACTCTTCGGAGAGTATATCCACGATGTTGAACTTGCGATGCCCGGAAATATCGTCTCGGCCAGTGAAGTTGACGGTCAGGAGAGAACACTTGCTGCTCTCACACCAGAAAAAGGGGGCCTGAGATTATCTCTCTCTCCATTTGAGTTGAAAAGTTTCTCCCTCATCCTGGAGAGAGGCTCAGACACACTTATACCACCGGAATCAATACCAATCGCTTTCATTTACGACCAGGATGTTTTCTCTTCAGATACAAGCCGCCTCAACGGACGATTTGGGACGACAACTGTTTCTCTCCCAGCCGAACTCTTCCCTGAAGAGTTATCTATCGACGGGATCAGGTTTATCCTGGGTGGTGTCGCTGAAGGGCAACTGAATGCACTAAGTTGCTCTGGTCAGAAGATTGAACTTCCAAAAACCGGTCAATACAACAAGCTCTATATCCTGGCTTCTGCCGACAGAGATACTACAGCTATTTTCAAAACAGGGCGTTCCAAAGAGATCCTTCGGATTCAGGGCTTTTCGGGGAATATTGGTCAGTATGATAATCGAATCTGGGATCAGCATGGCCAGGTTAGCCGGATTGACCCGGGATTTATCAAGAGGGACGAAATTGCCTGGTTTGCCACCCATCTTCACAACGACAGCGTCAACATCCCATATCGATATGCCTATCTCTATAAATATGAGCTTGTTGTGGACTCGTTAACAGGCTCGGTTCAGCTGCCGGAAGACCCTTCGGTAAAGATCTTTGCCATGACTCTGGCCAACAATCAATTTGATGACATCCTCCCAGTACAACCTCTTTATGACGACTTCACAGGGAGAAAAGCACTTAAGCTGAACCTGGAGCGGCAGTATGTGACTGATGATATGGCATCAACAGCTACTGTTAAGGCAACACGCCGAAAAACTGTGGAGGAGTTGCCTGTGAAAGTTACAACCAGGGATTACGCCAGTGTACTGATGCCAAATGGAGTTACCGCCATGTACCTGGGTAGCGAATCAGATGATCCAAAGCGGGCGCCGTGGTCACCCATCCCTCTCTCTGTAATCACCGATGGCATGTTCGACCTCTTGCCTGGCGATTCGGCGCGCGATGCCTGGTTTTCGGAGGGAGAAGGGCGATTGGTCATGGATCTTCAGAAATCTATCGACATCGACAGCCTGCATATCTTTTCTGCGCTTGATCTCTCGCGTGGGGCTCAGTCCTTCTCTGTCTGGGGTTTTCCCGACAAACCAAATCCTTCGTTCAATGGCAATCCGGCCAAATCAGATTGGACCTTCGTCACATTTGCAAAACCTATCGACCTTTGGGGTGGAGGTAAAGCTGCATACCAGATTCTCCTGAACCCTCCCGGCAACTTCCGCTACCTTATGTTTGTAAGTGAAGGGAGCGGGCACGGACCAGTGTTTTTCAGGGAGGTGGATGTTTTTGAAAAACAAAAATAACGGATCACTTGTTCTCAAAAAGATTACCACAATAGGCACATTAGGCCACATTAGAACACATTAGTATCCTTTTGTCAATTGAGCGTATAATTCAGCTACCAGTGTTTTTTGTCCTTCCTTAAAAATATTGGTACAATTGAAGTTCAATAGAATTCCTTTAGGTTTCTCCAGAAGCTTTAGGTAAGTCAGTAACTGGGCTTCAAATATGGGCAGCAAACAATCGACGGCTTTTATTTCAACAATAATAGAGTCTTCGACCAAAAGATCTAAGCGTAGATCGCAATCAAGATAAAGTCCTCTGAAAACCAAAGGAACTTTCTGCTGTGAAAGCAATTGGAATCCTTTCTGCTTCAAAACATGTGATAAACATTTCTCATAAATGCTTTCAAGTAATCCTGGCCCAAGTTCTCTGTGAACTTCAATCGCAGAACCAATAATGGTATGGGTCAACCCGTTTAAATATTTCTGTGTCATAATAATAAAATTTCTATTGTGTCCTAATGTGCCTATTGTGGTAAAAAAGCTAAATGAAAAACCTTCTATTAATCCGTTAAAACACCGAAAGGTTATATCTTTATTCAAATTTTTTACATTATTGACGCATAATGAGCCTTAATAACTCTACCGAAACGTTCCTCCACAAGCTTGAACGTTACTGCTCCTACCAGGACCGCTGCAGTCGGGATGTGGAGCAGAAAATGGCCGGATGGAAGATACCACAGGCATCAAAGGAGAAGATGATAAAGCAGCTGAAGGACGAGGGATTTATCGACGATCAGCGATTTACCAAGTCGTTTGTGCGCGGCAAATTCAGAGTGAACAAATGGGGCCGTAACCGGATTACATACGAACTGAAGATCAGGCAGCTTCCGGGATCTATGATCTCTGAAGCTCTAAAGGAGATCGCTGAAGAGGAATACCTGGATACGATCCGGGCATTGATCATGAAAAAGAGTGGGGAAATAAATCCGGGAAAAACATTGAATAAACGGGAGAAAATCATCAATTTTGTTGTGGGAAAAGGGTTTGAATTAGACCTGGTACTCCGAATGATACAAGAAACAAAGATCTGATATGGCTGATAAGGAAGAAATTAAAGATTTAAGTACAAGGGTGGACGCTCTGAGGAGGTTCCTTTGACATCGACAGGAAGATTACCGAAATTGAGGAAGAGGAGAAACTGACGCAGGAAACTTCGTTCTGGAATAATCCCAAAGAGGCCGAGCAGAAAATGAGGGCCATCCGGAACAAAAAGGCTTGGACGGATGCCTATCAAAAAGCAAATCAGAGTTTTGAAGACCTGAAGGTGATCTTTGAGTTCTTTGAAGAAGGGGAAGGGAGTGAGCAGGATGTTGACATTCAATATAAACAGGCCCTGAAACTGGTTGAAGATCTGGAGTTCCGTAATATGTTGAGTGGCGAGGAGGACCGGCTGAATGCCATCCTGCAGATCAACTCTGGGGCCGGTGGTACTGAAAGTCAGGACTGGGCGCAGATGCTGATGCGGATGTATATCCGCTGGGGTGAACTGAATGGCTATTCCGTGAAAGAGCTCGATTTCCAGGAGGGAGATGTGGCCGGGATCAAACAGGTAACCCTGGAGTTTGAAGGGGAGTATGCCTACGGATATCTGAAAGGTGAAAATGGCGTTCACAGACTGGTGAGATTATCTCCTTTTGATGCCAATCATAAGCGCCATACTTCATTCGCTTCTGTATATACATACCCTGAGATTGATGATGACATCGAGATCGAGATTAACCCGGCCGATATTATTTTTGATTCATTCAGGTCGAGCGGACCAGGTGGCCAGAATGTAAACAAAGTGGAGACTGCGGTCAGATTGAAACATGAACCCACGGGTATCGTTGTTGAATGCCAGGAGACACGGTCGCAGGGGCAGAACAGGGAGAAGGCTCTGCGGATGCTTAAATCACAATTATACGAAATTGAGTTACGCAAGAAACGGGAGAAGATTGCTGAGATTGAGAGCTCCAAGAAGCGCATTGAGTGGGGCAGCCAGATCCGTAATTACGTGATGCACCCGTATAAGATGGTAAAAGACCTGCGTACCGACCATGAGACTTCGAATGTACAGGCTGTCATGGATGGCGAACTGAATGATTTTATCAAAGCTTACCTAATGGAGTTTGGCAGTAAATAACAGCCCGGGGTGAAGCCCCGGGAAAACCAATTCACATGATCCGAATATACCACAACCCAAGATGCAGAAAATCGAGAGCCGGACTGCAGTATCTGCAGCAAAGAGTCGATGATTTCAAGCTTGTGGAGTACATGAAAAACCCTTTGACTGAGAAAGAACTTGAGACCTTACTTGTGAAACTCAACCTGAAGCCCGAGCAGATTGTCAGAAAACAAGAGGAATATTACAGGAAGAACCTAAAGGGGAAGCAATTCAACGATCACGAATGGATTCTTATCCTTTTAGAAAATCCAAAGCTGATCATGCGCCCGATCGTGGAACGCGATTACAAAGCCGTGATCGGTGATCCGGTTGATAACATTGAAACTTTTCTATCATAACCATCTGATAAACCAATAAAAGAGAGTACCATGAAAGTACGTATTGAAAATGACACAATGGGCCAGGTAGAGGTCCCTGCCGATAAATACTGGGGAGCCCAAACCCAGCGTTCTGTAGGAAATTTCAAGATCGGAGAATCCGGATCTATGCCTAAAGAGGTGATCCGTGGGATGGCTGTTCTGAAAAAAGCTGCCGCGATTGTTAATTCTGAACTGGGTGTTCTTCCGGAAGAGAAAAAGGATCTGATTGTGCAGGCTTGTGACGAGATCCTGGAAGGTAAGCTGGATGACCAGTTCCCCCTTGTCATCTGGCAAACCGGTTCGGGAACCCAGACAAACATGAACCTCAACGAGGTGATCTCCAACCGTGCACATGTGCTAAACGGTGGAATACTGGGTGTCGGAAAATCTCTTGTTCACCCAAACGATGATGTAAACAAAAGTCAATCATCCAACGATACCTTCCCAACTGCCATGAGTATTTCTGCTTATGCGATGGTAATTACCAATACCATTCCGGGAGTTGAGAAATTGATTGGTGTCCTGAAAACCAAGCAACAACAATTTGCCGATATTGTGAAAACCGGCCGTACACACCTCATGGATGCTACTCCACTGACACTGGGACAGGAGTTCTCAGGTTACATCTCACAGCTTGAGCATGGGATCAAGGCGCTGAAAAACACCCTTCCGCACCTGGCCGAACTGGCACTTGGAGGGACGGCAGTTGGTACCGGACTGAATGCTCCTATAGGGTATGATGAACTGGTAGCCAAAGAGATTGCAAATCTCACCAGCCTTCCCTTTGTCACCGCACCCAACAAATTTGAGTCCTTGTCGGCTCACGATGCGATGGTTGAGACCTCCGGCGCGCTGAAAACCCTGGCCGTTAGCCTGATGCACATAGCCAGCAACATTCGCCTGCTGGCTTCAGGTCCGCGATGTGGGATCGGAGAGTTGATCCTTCCTTCCAATGAACCCGGATCATCCATCATGCCGGGAAAGGTGAATCCCACACAACCCGAGGCGCTCACCATGGTTTGTGCCCAGGTTCTGGGTAACGATGTAGCTGTCAATATAGGAGGCATCAGTGGCCATTTTCAACTCAATGTTTTCAAACCTGTGATGATTAAGAACGTGCTGGAGTCGGCCCGGCTTATAGGCGATGCGGCTGTCTCTTTCACCGACAACTGCGTAGTTGGCATAGAACCCAATCTGCCGGCCATTAACAATAATCTGCAGAACTCATTGATGCTGGTCACCTCCCTCAATCCTCACATTGGGTACGACAACGCAGCGAAGATCGCCAAGAAGGCCCACCAGGAAAACACCACCCTGAAAGAGGCTACCCTGGCACTTGGTCTGCTCAGCGAAGAGGAGTTCAATAAAATTGTGGATCCACGGAAGATGACAGGACCTAAGTGAGTAGGGAGGTAGGGAGGTAGGGAAGTAGGGTATGAGAGTGTGAAGGTATGAGAGTATCAGGGTATAACCTCATGACTCCATGACCTCATGACTTCATGACTCAATGAACCTATGACCGTTTATTGATCTTTTTCCGGTTCATCTTGAATAACAAAGTTGTTCTGAAGGCTGTCGAGCTTACGGAGATCATACTGGACCTCTTTTTCCCGATCCAGCATTTTTTGCGCCTCCCGTACAATCATTACTTCAATACTGACTTGCTCTTCTACAGCATTTTTCCGCAGTACATTCATCCACTCGGGACTGTTGTGAATCTGCCGCTGGAATATGAGGAGACGCTCACCATCCGTATTGGCCTCTTCATTAACTCCAGATCGCTTAAACTCCATCTCTTCCTTCAAACCAATCATCCTGTAGACGTAAACTTTTCTCACCAGTTCATCTCCCCGGGTAATTTCAATGGTATCCGAGGGTTGGATCACCGTAAAGAGGTCTCCATATAAGTTCCGGGGATCTTCGAAGTCATCACTGAGTGCCAAATAATAAACATCCATTCCGAAAGGCAGATTGCCCCGCTCCTGGTTGATCCAGTGATATTTATGAATACGGTCCAGGCTTCCTAATGCATATACCCTATGTCCGGTTTTCCGCCCGATGTAATAATCATAATTGGCAGCCGGGAACCAACGAAAAGTGAAAATAGGTGCCTGGGCGTCGATAAGCAGGAGTTCGCGGTCAAATTCGGAGATGAGAGCAAATTTCTCTCCAAGCTGTCTCCAGCCATACATATCAAGGGTAAAATCCCTGGCTCCCCATTTCGATAATGGGATCCATCCATAACGAATCTGACCTGCAGCCAGAGTTATGATTGTGAGCAGAAGGAATGAAGCGATGGCGACAGGCTTTGGAAAAAGCTTTAGCCGATACCTTGTTTTGCTTCGTTCCGAAAGCCAGGCCGCAGCAATTAGAATGAATCCCAGGTAGGCCGGGCCAGACCAGTGAGGCAAGGTACTTGCAAAAAGAGCGAAAATCAGGAAAGTCACTACCATTGGAAGACTTATCCAAAGGATCAGGCGGGTATATTTTTTTTCCAGGAACCCGGAGCCGCGACCCAGCGCTATAATGGCCATTACAATCAGTACAACATTGACAGGGTTATTGTAAAAGAACTGGCCCAGGAGTTCCACAACGAGATATTCAGGATGTAGCCAGGGACCGCTCTCTGTGGTTGTTCGGGCACTGTGGAAAGTAAAGCTGATAAATTCATTCTCGATATTCCACAGGATTACGGGGAGAACGATCAGAATAGCCAGAATAAAGGCATACCAGGCTTCTTTTACAGAAAACCATTTTCGGTTATAGAGCAATAGATAGATGAACGCACCAGTTAGCAGAAAAGCTGAATGGTATTTCGAAAGAAGGGCCAGTCCAACAGTGATTCCAGCAAAAAAGAGAAAATTTCGGCTTATCCGGCTACAACTGGCATCCGGCAGGGAGCGGAGCAGAAACCAGAGCGTGAGCAACCAGAAGAGGCTTTGAGGTCCGTCGGGCATGATGAAAAGTCCGCAGATTAAAAAAGCGTAAAAAGAGGAAGTATAGAGAAATGCTGCATACAATCCAGTTCGTGGATCTTTGATGAAAGATCCAATCTTGAAAATGACCCATGTATTGATAGTTCCAAAGATTACTGCAGGTAACCGGATAAAAAATTCATGATCGAGCCAGAGGTTCAGGGAAAACAGCTGGATCATCCATCCTACCATCGGAGGGTGATCAAAATGGCTTAAGTCGGGGAAGAGAGCATATGTATAGTAATAGACCTCATCGAACCCGAACTCGATAAAACCGGCAACAAAACCTCTGATCAGGGCAGAGACAATCAACAGGATTATCAGTACCCGGTTTATATTCCGATTTTCGTTCATGCGCCCACTTTTTTGATGCCCCGTTTTCGCCATTGATATCGGAAAATCAGCCATAGACCAACTGCAAGGGAGCCGAACATCATGACCCGGAAGATCCAGGTCCGTTCCCAATTTATAGTGGCAGTCAGCCTGTTAGATGGCGGATCCCCATTATACCGGAATACCGGATTGAGATAGAAGATCGTTCCGGGATGATTGTACTGACTGAAGAAGACAACCTCGGTACGGATATAGGTATCTTCGGGTTGAAGTTTGTACCACCCGGCATCGGTTAGATATTGAACCTTCCGCGGTTTCCCATCCTGACCGATAAAGGTAAACTTCATGGCTATGGTATCAGTCCTAACCCAAAGCGTATCATTCTGTATCCTTACATCAGTTATCTTCGGGATCCATTGTACCTGCTGCTCCTTCTCTTCGAATGGCTCATTCTCACGCATATAGATATCGGCTCCGAAGGCATTCCCTGATTTGAGGTTCCTGATCAGGTCATCGCTGTTCCTTGTAGGGGAATTGATGTAAGTACAGCGCCGTCCCACCACATAGGGATCGGATATATCGTGACCGTCATCGTCGCCCAGCATGTAGACCGGTTTACCGGCCGACAGAGCAGCATCCCATTGGGGGAAGGAGCGCCAGTTGTTGTCCAGTACCTCCATCAGGTCATAGTTGGAGAGGTACTTCATATCCTCTTTTGTATAGCCATTTTCCCAATCGGGGTGAGCAACAGCAACAATCTCGCTATCATCACGAAGGAGATTGAGAATGTGTTGTTTATGGTTGATATTCTGTATAATAGAGTAGTCGAACCACAGAACATCTCTTGCCCCTATCAGAATCTGATGCTTTTTCCTGATGCCAAATCCATGTTCATAAGTGGGAATGTAATAGGGAGAATCCTTCTGAAATTCTGTGATGTGCTGATAGTGTGAAAGAGCAGCCACTGTATATCCTAGCCGGTTGAACTGCTCGTAGCACTCCTCTTCTGTTCCTGAACCTGAGGTGACCCCTGCCCATCGCTCAGTATGAAAGTGAAAGTTAGCCCGTCGCCAATTCCCCGTATCTATGTCGTGATAGGGATTGTACCATTGGTCACCTGAGAAGGGTTCGGGTTCCTGGAAGTCATAAATCGGTGCCAGGAAGTAGATGATCATTTCAACAAGGAGCAGAAACCCAAGTATCCAGAGGATCAATTTCAGAAACCATTTCAGAATTTTACGCATCAGCAGAAGATGTTCAGATGAAACAGAGCGGATGCAAAGGTAGAAATATCTTTTCTTTCATGAATGACCCGGCGGTAAATCAAATAACGGTGTATATCCTGTGTTGACTTTTTAAGATTAGGGTTGTATCTTTACTCGCTGATATTCCGAAAATTATCTATATGACAGTCATATCCAGCGACAAAGAGGGCGAGGGCAACGAGATAATCCGTCTGAAAAAAGAGGTTGACAAGCTTTCACAGGAGGCCACAAGAATTCACGTGGAGATGGAACAGAAACAGCAGAAACAAAAAGAGACCGAAGAACAGACAGCTGTGTTCAAGCTATTTACGGAGGCAGCTGGTCAGGGGCTCGGGATGGCTCATTTAGATGGTTCTGTTATTTATATGAATCCAGCTTTGCTGAGGATCCTGGATGAAGAGAATTTGGAGGAGGTGTTGAATAAATCATACCCTGAATATTATCTCTCTGAAGACCAGCAACGACTTCAGGATGAAATCATGCCGAAAGCCTTGAAAGAGGGACAATGGACCGGAGAAATAGCCCTGGTCAGCACAAACGGGAAAGTGACACCAACGCTTCAGAACATTTTTTTGATCCCGGACAAAGATGGAACCCCATTATATCTTGCTAATGTAATCACAGATATATCAGAACAAAAGGCTTTTTCAACAGCCCTTGCTGAATACTCCCCAAGCATGATCTTCATCAATGTGAAGGGGAGAGTTGTTTATGCAAACAAAGTATGTGAAGACCTAATAGGTTACTCACTGGAAGAGTTATACGATCCAGCCTTCAACTTCATGGAATTAACCGCACCGGAATACAGAGACCTTGTCAGTCAAAAGTATAAGCAACATCAAGCCGGTATTGAAGTGGAGGCATATGAATATGCCCTGATAAAAAAAGATGGCCGGAAAACATATACTGTTCTGAATACCAAGCTGATCACTTACCACGGAGAGCAGGCTATTCTGGGTATTGTGACCGATATCACCGGACGCAAAATGATGGAGACAGAGATCCAGCGGATTAATGAAGAACTTCGGGAATCAAATGCGGCGAAAGATAAGTTCTTCTCCATCATTGCACATGACCTGAGAAGCCCTTTCTCCGGGCTACTCGGGCTCAGCGAGGTCATTGCTGATCCAACGGAGGAGCTGACCATCCAGGAGATGCGGAAATACAGTGCAAGGCTTCATCAACTCCTCAGAAACCAGTTCAACCTCCTGCAGAACCTATTGGAGTGGTCGCGTTTGCAACGAGGGGGAATTGATTTCAATCCCGAACGGCTCAACTTGAGAAGCTGTATAAGTAATGTCGCTGACCAATTGGCTGTCAATTGTATTCGAAAGAATATCAACCTCACCTATGAGATCGAATCGAATCTGTTTGTCATGGCTGATGCCGATATGCTCCAGTCAATTTTACTGAATCTGATCACTAACGCCATAAAGTTTACTCAGAAGAATGGCCAGATAAAAGTCGGATCGATGGCCTTTGATCATACCGTTGAGGTGTTTGTAGAAGATAGTGGAGTGGGAATCAGCAAAGAACGATTGTTGTCAATTTTCAAACTGGAAGAGGTTAATTCAACCGGTGGAACAGACGGAGAGAAGGGGACAGGCCTGGGCTTGATCCTTTGTAAAGAGTTCATTGAGAGGCATGTAGGGACTATTCATGCAGAAAGTGAGCTGGGAAAAGGGAGCAAATTTATTTTTACGTTGCCGAAGGGATAGTGATGTGGTGCAGTGGTGCAGTGGTGCCATGGTGCCATGGTGATGAGGATCCATTAGAACCAGAAGCCAAGGTTGAGAAAGAGCATTGGGCCGGGGTTGATGTTGGAGCCCATCAGCGTTAGTTCAATGGGTCCGATGAAGCTGGAGTAGCTGTAGGTAACCCCATACCCCATTAAGAAACTCCGTGGCTGGAACAACTCATCGAAAGTCTCTTCACTTCCACCCACGTCGGTACGCAATGTGATGTAATTGTTTTTGAAGAGATTGTATTGCAATTTAAGCCGTCCAATCAGTGCATAGTTACCATAATTCTGAAGGAACTTTGCTCCTGTAAAATCAAGAAATGTCTCAACGTAATTCCTGTTATTCAGCCCGCCAAGGGCAAAGAGGTGCTGAACAGGCGGGGAATCCGACTGCTTGATGGTACCTCCGGCGAAGATACCCGGCCGGATGGTGAATTTCCTTGAGAGGGGTATGCTCTGGATATATTTCAAGTAGATAATCGCTGAGTTGGTAAAGATCTGCTTCACCCAGTTGCCAGATAATGGCATGACATATTCGGCACGTATGGTCCCAAGAAATCCCCGGGTTGGGAAGTAGGCATCATCCCTGGTATCGGCATTGATGGAAATAAAAGGGGTGCCGTAGCTGCTGAAATTCTGATACTTGGTGATCGAGGTGTCAATCTGCAGGTCCTGCCTGAACCGAAAATATTCGTAGTCAAATCCGGCTCTGATGTTATACATGTTCAGAAACATGGAATTGAAAAAGAGCGAAGCCTTGTTGTTGATGAAAGTAAGCTGGTCTACCTTGGTGGACTTGTCATAGGTGTTGAACTTGAATGAATAGAGGTCAACTTGAACACCCAAGCCAGCCTTTCCGTTCCAACCGGCAAGATAGAGCAGTTTAACACGGGGATTGGTTCCCAGTATCAGGTTGGCGAAGAGTTTGGTATTCTTGCCGAGCACATTCCGGAATACACCGTTCAGGATGATACTTCCATTGTAATCGTTGTCGAAATGAACGCCGGCAGAAAGAACTCCGGGAGCACCCTCCTGTACATCAATCACCAGGTCGGGAGGCGATTTCGTATTGTCCATCTCATAGGAGACTCTGTCGAAATAGTTTGATCCGTACATGTATTTGATAATGGTCTCCAGATCCTTAATAGCAATCCGATGTCCCTTGATATCCTTAAAAAAGGTATAGAAATACTTTGCGGGAGTCCGGTCGTTCCCCAACACCATGAGCTCACCAAACTCAAGAGAGTCGAGTGGCTGTGTCTCATATTTCTTAAGGGGTCTGAACTCCAGGGCATTCAACGAGTCGGCAAGTGCCTTTATCTCGTGGTAATGGGCCCTGGCAACCCGTTCACCTGCGGCAATGATCGAATCAAAATCGTCGAAATCCATCATCCCGTAGTTGAGTTTGATTTTAACAGAGAGATTTGTCAGGCTGTCGCCCACCTGGTTCGCCTTAATAGCCGGGAAAGATGTGATCTGGTCGAGGATGGCCGTAATCGTGCTCAGCTGTTTTTTGGTTGTATATAATCCCTGCTGGACATCGCCGCCGATAATAATTTCGGCTCCCATATCCTTCACCTGTTTTACGGGATAGTTGTTCACCACACCACCGTCAACGAGGTAATATCCCATGTAATCGGTTGGGGCAAAGTACCCGGGAATCGACATGCTTGCCCTGACTGCCTTGGGGAGATAGCCTTTGTTGAGGACAATGGCATCACCGTTTAAAATATCTGTACCCATACACAAAAACGGTGTCTGAAAATCAGAGAACGAATAGATATTGTAAGCCGGTGAAAAGTAGTGGTTCAGCAGCATGTCAACCTGCTGCCCCTGGTAGAATGCATTGCCCAAACTGATCTTCTTATTGCGGATAGGGACAGAGAGAATCGTCTTCTCGCCAAACTCCTTTTCATCGTATGCAACATACTTACGCTCCATCTTATCGCTAAGCAGGCTGGTCCAGTTCTGCATCCGGATCATTTTTGCAATTGAATCGGGATGGTACCCGATGGCATAGAGCCCTCCCATGATGCTCCCGATGCTGGATCCACCGATGTAATCCACCTGCAATCCGGTCTCCTGCAACACCTTCAGCAGTCCGATATAGGCAAAGCCTTTGGCTCCACCCCCACTGAGTACGAGGCCGACTGTGGGACGCTTTGACTTTTCGATCTCATCTGGTGGATCTTCGGCATACATGCGAACTGAGGTAAGCAAAATTGACAGTCCAAGGAGCCACATGCTGATTGGCGCAAAGGAAAACATTTTAAACCTGTTCATTGGAGGGTTATTTAAAAATCTGATTTTCATCCGGAATATACCAGAGCAAATATAGGGGATAATCAGACCAGTTTTAAAGGGATGTTCAGGGAACGAGCGAAAGTCGTTCCCCATCCAACTCTATGGAAAACTTAACGGAGGCTTTAAGTGCATTGAAAACTTTCAGGATTGTGTTCAAAGTCACATTTCCTGTGTGGTTTTCAAGCCTCGAGATCTGTGCTTTTTGAACTCCGACGAGCCTACCAAGATCCTCCTGAGAAAGTTGTCGCTCATTTCGAGCCTTTTTGATTAAATCGCCAAGAATCTCCATTTGTAAATCATGTTCAAACTGCTCCCTGGCCGGACTCCCCCTTTTTCCGATAGACTGATCAATAACCTCATCAAGAGTATATGTTTTCAATTTCTGCTTCATCTTAACAAACTTAATGACTGAAATATTCTCTTTTAGTATTCCTTGCTTTGTCTATTTCTTTCCTGGGAATTTTTGATCGTCTTTTAATTATCCCATGTGTACAAATTACAAGTGTGTTCAACGAATCCCTTTTATCCCAAAATGCAAACAACCGATATTGCATGCGTTTGAATTTTGTCCTGAACTCCCATATATCCTGATCGATCTTTTTAAAACAAGACACATCATTAGATAGAAGTGCTTTCTTCAGGGTAAGTTGGATCTTGCTTTTTGCCTTATAGTCAATTTCCAAAATAAATTCTCGTGCCTCTTTCAGAAAAATAATCTGAAACCTGTTCTCAACCATGACAAAGGTAATAAATGTTTCGTTATAATGAAACTTTTATTTTATTTCTAGCTCCTTTTTCTGGTTAATCAGGAAAACCATTAAAAGGTTATACCTGTTTTTAGAAAAAATTCAGATTTCTTGTTGGTTTGTTATAAACAGCATGAAAAAATGGAGGCTGCGCCTGACGGAGGGCCTGACGGCCTGATGGAGGCTTCGCTTGATGAAGTGTTGGAGTTTTCTATATTTGTAGAGAAAAATAATCTACCCTGACACCCTCACACCTTCACACACTCATACCCTCATACACTCATACCCAAATGACCCGCTACCAGAACCTTCTCATCATCTACTACTCCGGAACCGGAAATGCCAAACGGGTTTCGGAATGGATCGGGGCCAAAGCTACGGAAGAGAGGATACATGCTATTATAGTCCCGTTCTGGAAGTTTCTGAAAGAGCCTCTCCCTGATCTGACTGGCAACACTCTTATCGGCTTCTGCTCTGCCACTCACGGATTCAACCTCCCCCACTCCTTTCTGAAACTGATCTTTCGGTTCAGGGCATTTCCGGGATCAGATGTCTTCATCATCAACACCAGGGCAGGGATGAAGATTTCCAAACTTTTTATTCCCGGTCTGAGTGGACTGGCGCAGATTCTGCCGGCAATGGTTCTATGGCTGAAGGGATATCACGTCCGTGCAATGCGCCCTGTCGACCTCCCATCAAACTGGATATCACTCCATCCGGGCCTTAAAAAGGAGGTAGTGGAGTCGATGGTAGTTAGGTGGAAAAGTAAAATTGATAAACTTTCCGGGGATTTGTTCAAGAGAAAAAGCAGCTATTGGACAGCGCTGGTCACCTTGCCGGTTGATATCCTGCTCCTTCCAATAGCCATTGGTTACGAATTGATTGGCCGGTATATCATCGCCAAGAGTTTTTTCGCCACCGATAAGTGCAATGATTGCCATCTTTGCCTGAAAGCGTGCCCAACTAAGTCCATCATCCTCAAGGATCAACGACCCTTCTGGAAGCTCACATGTGAGAGTTGTATGCATTGCATGAACTTCTGTCCGCAACGTGCCATCGAAACAAATCACAATATCCTGATCCCCTTCCTGTGGATTCTCCCGGTATTTGTCAATCCCTGGATCGCCAGCCAAATAGTCAACCTGACCAGCCAATTTGTCCCGGATCTCCTCTCACTGAGTCCGTGGATTAGTATGACGCTCAAATGGGTGGTGATGATTATCCTGTTCACCGCCACCTATTTTGTGATACACTACCTGATGCATTTCCGATTCTTGAGGAAGCTGATGCGGTGGACAACACTGACGCAGTTCCGGTTCTGGAGAAGGTACAGGATCCCATAAATAATTTATTCCATCAATTGTCATCGTAAGAATAGATATATCAGGAAATAATCGTTCTAACCTGTGTATAAAAGACGGTATAAACAAACGACCAAAGAACCTGTCCGGCTATCAGAAAGACAATGTTTTTTATCCTGTTACCATAATATTTAACTGTAAGAAATGCTCCTATTGGGATGGATAAAATCACAGGGCTTAAAATTACAATCCCGATTAAACCATATGTTGATTTTATTTTTATAAACCTTCTGTTTCTTTTTGTAAATATTTTACTTGTTTTTCTGCGAAACCTAAGCTTTTCAGGCCAGTATTTATTCCAGGTTTTAATGAGAAAATGGGAAAAGTAAACAGATATAACGGTTCCTAAAATACCGCCGATATTGGTGTAAATAAGCGTTTCTGTAAACGACATTCCCATGACATATATTGCAACAGGAAAAGTTGCTGCGAATTTCCAGGTACAGAAAAATATAATGGTCAATTCTTTCATATGATATCAAATGTACATGAAAATTTGCTGCCTATCTGCAGAAGAATAAAAAATGTGGAGTATCTTTGATATAGGGTAAATGCCCAGGGTTATTGATTAATACAACACTACAATAAATGGGATTACGGATGTAGAAATATGGTGAGGTGGTGAGGTGGTGATATGGTGAGGTGGTGAGGTGGTGATATGGTGAGGTGGTGATATG
>CALCGJ010000265.1 GCA_937900965.1 uncultured Bacteroidota bacterium
CTGGTCACCTGGTCACTTGTTCACCATTATTATGTAACATGACTGTTAACATTTGAAACCTCACTGTTAGACTTCCCGGCCTGCCCATTTGTATCTTTACATGAGTAATTCTGGTGAGATTCATTAAAAACCAAAGTCATGAAAACAAAAGTTTTACTTACTGTTATTCTCCTTTTTATTGTAATCTTAACAAACGGGCAATGGTACACAGATAACTTATCTGGGCCCAGATGTCAAATGGGATCAGCGGTCTTAGGGTCAAAAATTTATTTTGCAGGAGGAGCTGATCAATATTTCTATCAATCCAAAGTTGAAATTTATGATGTGGTAGAAGAGGAATGGGATGAGGGTGTTGATTTATCAATTGCCAGGTCATTCCCAGCCTGTGTCGCCAATGGAGCCAAAGTTTTTTTTGCGGGGGGATACGTCCAATCTACAACATCACAATGCTATTCAGAAGTCGATGTTTGGAATTCAGAGACGGAACAATGGGAGGCAGTGGAACACCTTTCTGTCCCCCGATATAATATCAGTGTATTAAGCTATGGGAATAAAGTCCTATTTGCAGGTGGAGCAGATCCAATACATAATTTGGCATATGATGTTGTAGATATATACGATACTGAAACAGAGCAATGGTCTGTTGAAAGTCTTTCCGTTGAGAGGGGGTCAATGGGGGCTGCAGTTGTAGGTGACGAGGCACTTTTTGCAGGAGGACTGATAAACCTTAGTCCCGAAGTTACCGATGTAGTTGACATATACAATTTTTCCACGAATACCTGGAGCACTCACACGCTTTCAGAAGCAAGAGCATTTCTTGCAGCGGTTACAGTCGGCAGTAAAGTGCTTTTTGCCGGTGGAATGAGAAGTGACAACACGCCGTCAGACCGTGTAGATATTTATGACGCTTCAACCGGCTCTTGGGATACTTGCTCTCTTTCTCAGCCGAGATCGTTTAGTCAAACTTTTGCTACATCAGTATGCAACAAAGCGTATTTCGTTGGTGGAGCTATATGTAATTTAAGTAATATGCAATGGGAAGATCCTACGGATGTGATAGATATCTACGATGGGATTCTTGACGAATGGTCGGTGGATTACATGCCGCAAACGGTCATTAATTATGCTGTAGGGGGGGCAGGGAATTACCTTCTCATTGCCGGAGGGTTGATCTTTCCATCCCTTACAGTTATTTCAAACGCTGAAATATTTATTGATAATTGTCCTAATGTCGGTGTTGAAAAAATTGGAAATTCGAAGTTTGAAATTAAAATTAACCCTAATCCCGTTTATTCTTCCACCACCATCCAATTTTCACTTCAGCAACCGGAAACTGTTGAACTTACCATCCTTTCTCAAATGGGGCGGGTGGTTGATCAATTCGTTCACCAGGGACAGAAAGGAGTGAACAAGGTTACCTGGGATGCCGGGCTGTTGCCGGCGGGGATCTATGTCTGCAGAATCTCCGCTAACTGCAACTATGGGGCAAAGAAGATGGTGATCATCAGATAGTCATGTTAAGGGCGGGTTCTAAACCCGCCCCTTTCATGGCAATACGGGCGGGTTTGGAACCCGCCCTTACCTAGGTGTTTTCACGGGCGGGGAGGGGTCATAACAATTCCTTCCTCAGCAAATTCAACGCCTGCAGTGCTGTTTTCCGGATATTCCTCTCGCGGTTGTCACCAAATTCGAAATACTTGGCAAAAACACCATCCGGAGTGGTAATCCCGATCCAGACCGTTCCTATCGGTTTATCAGGAGTGCCCCCGGTTGGTCCGGCAATACCTGTGGTTGCAATTGCATAGTCAGTACGGAACCGGGCACGGGCACCCAGGGCCATTTCCAGAACAACCTGTTCGCTTACTGCACCGTGGCTCTCCAGGGTCTCTTTTTTGACGTAAAGGATATCCTCTTTCGAACGGTTGGAATAGGCCACCACCGAGCCCTGGAACCAGGAGGAACTGCCGGAGACTGATGTTACAAGATGCGCGATGTATCCGCCTGTTGCACTTTCGGCAATTGCCAGGGTTTGCTTGTGCTGCATCAGCAGTTGACCTACAATGGACTCAAGTGTATCATCATCGTATCCGAAGATCAATTCGGGGATGATTTGTAGAAGTTCTGAAATTTTCGACTCCACCTCCTGCTGAAGAACCTCCTCCTCTAAACCAGTCGCCGACAATCTCAATCTTACGATCCCGGGTTGAGGCAGGTAAGCCAGTTTGATATGTTCCGGGAGGTTGTTCTCCCAATCTTCCAGGATATCTGCTATGAACGATTCCCCTTTTCCCTGGGTGAGCACCGTTTTGTGATATATAGCCTGTGAAGCAAACCGCACTTTCAGCCTGGGAATAACCTCAAGGGTAAACATATCCTTCATCTCAAAAGGAACACCCGGTAAGAAGATAAAGATGCTGGATCCTGGATGCTGGATGCCGGATGCCGGATGCCAGATGCCGGATACCGGATCATTAACACTGGATTCTGAGCCCTGAGCCCTGAGCCCTGAGCCTTTCCCTCTTCCCTCTTCCTTCTTCCCTTGAACTTTGAACCTTGAACCTTGAACCTTGACCCTTGAACCTGAATCAAATAGCATCCCTCTGGCAG
>CALCGJ010000266.1 GCA_937900965.1 uncultured Bacteroidota bacterium
GGATGTATGAGGGTATGAGGGTGTGAGAGATCTTAAATACTTCGTAGTTCTAACTTTGTACTTCCAGTTCTAACTTCGTACTTCTGGCTTCTAACTTTGAATATTACTACTTTTGCCATTCACTTATTAATCAAACCACGATGTTGCGAACACACACCTGCGGTGAATTAAGGCTTACGGATTCTGGGAAGAAAATTACGCTGGCCGGATGGGTTCAGCGTAATCGTGAAATGGGCGGCCTCACCTTTATCGACCTGCGCGACCGTTATGGCATTACCCAGCTTGTTTTCAATATGGAAATAAACCCTGATTTATGCAGGGAGGCCCGGGAACTGGGCCGGGAATTCGTGATCCGGGCAACAGGGAAGGTGGCCGAACGGTCCAATAAGAATCCAAAGATCCCTACCGGTGATATCGAGATCCTGGTGGAAAAACTGGAGGTACTCAATCCCTCCCAAACACCCCCGTTTACCATCGAAGACCACACTGACGGCGGCGAAGAACTCCGGATGAAATACCGTTACCTCGACCTCCGCCGGAATGAAAACAAGAAGAACCTGCTCCTGCGTCACAAAATGGCGATCGAGGCCAGAAACTATCTGGCTTCCAAGGAGTTCATTGAAATCGAGACCCCCTACCTGATAAAATCCACCCCCGAAGGCGCCCGCGACTTCGTGGTTCCCTCCAGGATGAACGAAGGCCAGTTTTATGCTCTTCCCCAATCGCCTCAAACCTTCAAGCAACTGCTGATGGTGGCCGGATACGACCGCTACTACCAGATCGTCCGCTGTTTCCGCGACGAAGACCTGCGGGCTGATCGCCAGCCTGAATTCACCCAGATCGACTGCGAAATGTCGTTTGTAGACCAGGAAGATGTGCTGAATACCTTCGAAGAACTGGCCAAACACCTGTTCAAATCAGTCCTGAATATCGACACCCAAGCGTTTCCAAGGATCTCTTATGAGGAGGCGATGAAAATTTATGGCTCTGACAAGCCGGATATCCGCTTTGGGATGACCTTTGTGGAGCTGAACCACCTGATGAAGGACAAAGGGTTCCAGGTATTCGACCAGGCAGAGCTGGTGGTTGGGATCAATGTAGAAGGGTGTGGAGAGTACACCCGCAAGCAGCTTGATGAGTTGACCGATTTCGTGAGAAGGCCCCAGGTTGGTGCAACTGGCCTGGTTTATATCAAATACAATCCCGACGGGACCATCAAATCCTCCGTAGATAAGTTCTATACACCTGAAGATCTGAAACCGGTACTGGATCTATTTGAAGCTAAGCCGGGCGATCTGATCCTGATCCTGGCTGGTGGCACAGACAAAACGCGATCTGCATTAGGCGATCTGCGCCTGGATATGGGAAAGCGCCTGAACCTGATCGCTCCCGGGGTTTTCAAACCCTTGTGGGTGGTTGATTTTCCACTACTCGAGTGGGACGAAGAGACCCAGCGCTTCTATGCCAAACACCATCCATTTACCGCTCCCAAGCCCGAAGACATCCCGCAACTTATGTTTGGCGATGCCAAAAAGGTCAGGGCCAATGCTTACGACCTGGTCATCAACGGAGTAGAGATCGGTGGTGGATCGATCCGGATCCACGACAAAGGGTTACAACAACTGATGTTCCAGAAACTGGGCTTTACCGACGAAGAGGCCGCCAGCCAATTCGGCTTCCTGATGAACGCCTTCGAATACGGCGCTCCACCCCACGGTGGCATTGCCTTCGGCTTCGACCGTTGGGTCACCATTTTTGGTGGCGGGGATTCCATCCGTGATTTCATCGCTTTCCCGAAAAACAACGCCGGCCGGGATGTGATGATCGACTCGCCATCGGCTATCAGTGATGAGCAGAAGAAGGAGTTGGGGATCAAGGTAAGGTGAAATAAGAGGTATCGTGTATATAATCGCCATTTATTTGTATATTTGTCGATTATACCCCGTCGTTATGATACAAAGAACTTTATTCGAGGCAATCACCAAGCGGCTGTTTTCGGGGAAATCCATCCTGATACTTGGGGCCAGACAAGTTGGAAAAACCACCATGATAAGAGGTATTGCAAAGACTCATCATGAACAAACGCTTTGGCTGAATGGTGACAATCCGGAAGACAGGGAGTTATTGAACCACCTTAATTCTACGCGGGCAGCTGAGTTATTTCCACCTCAACACCTGGTTATTATCGACGAAGCGCAACGGCTGGAGAACGCGGGATTAACACTGAAAATTATTCATGACAATTGTCCGGGTATTCAATTGGTGGCAACAGGATCCAGCGCCTTTGAACTCACCGACAAGATCAAAGAGTCCATGACGGGCAGAAAATGGACATTCACACTTTATCCCATCTCCTTTCAAGAGTTGGTGAATCACACCAACCAACTGGATGTGATCAGGCTGCTGGAAACCCGCTTACTCTTCGGGTCCTATCCTGAAGTGATCAACCATAGTGGCAAAGAAAAAGAGATCCTGAATGAATTGATATCCGATTACCTGTACAAAGATATTTTCCGGATCAAAGAGATCAGGAAGCCTGACCTAGTGGAAAAACTCATCAAAGCACTTGCATTTCAGGTGGGCAACCAGGTTTCGAACCGGGAACTGGCTACATGGCTTCAGGCTGATAAAGAGACCGTTGAACGTTATTTATTCATGCTGGAAGAGGCCTATATCATTTTCAGGCTGCCTTCCTATTCCAGGAATCTGAGGAATGAACTGAAGAGATCCAAAAAGATCTATTTTGTCGACAATGGAATACGGAATGCTGTGATCAACCAGTTTAACCCGGTTTCGCTGCGCAATGACACCGGAGCTCTTTGGGAAAACCTGATGATCGCTGAACGGCGTAAATTCAACGAATACGATCGACGCTTTTGTAATACCTATTTCTGGAGGACAACAAGGCAACAGGAGATCGATTATCTTGAAGAGTCGGATGGGGTTTTAAGCGCATATGAAATGAAATGGCAATCTGTGAAAAAATGGGTTCCCCCAGGTGCATTTACTGAAGCTTATCCTGAATCATTATTTCATGTGGTCTCCAGAGATAATTTCTTTCATTTTCTTATTCCAGGGAATTCTTCCGGTTGATATCCCCATATGCTGAATAAAGTCCTTTCGGAATTGCATTGTAATCAACGGCCTTCATAAGGAATATTCATGTAAACTACCTGACATATCCGGATTGAAGACGTAATGAAATCGAGCTGGCTAATGTGGTTACAGCGAGTCTTAATAACGATCCTAAATCTTTATTTTTCTCATAATCAGGGGCATGGATACTCTGGACGCGGTGGTATTGAACCATATTGATGAAGGAATGCTGCGCTTTTTTATTGTCTTCGGGACTGAAAACCCCAAAACTTGGAGCTCTGTGGGCAGCTAACAGAGAAAAGCAGGGAATATCATTGTAGCCATCACCCAGGTAAATCATATTCTCTATGGGAATCCTGCGTTCGCTGTGTGGGATAAATGTGTTTATGGCGAACGGATCCACCAATGCATCCCGATAACGAATTCCCTTGTTGATTTCGAAAATATAGCGTGTTTTTTCTGTGAAGGTAATTGCCCGTTTAATGCTGGTAAGAACCGGAGGATCTCCCTCCTCGTCCAGGGTACATCCGTAAAATCCATAGAAATTATCATTTACAATCCTGCTCCCGCTGATAATGGAATGCAATCCGCCTGAAATAATATAGAATTCAATGGCAATGAGGTCATTGATCTCTTTTACAATCTTCCTGAGGTCATCGAACAACTCTGGAATACCCGGATAAAAAATGGTGTCAAGAGTCTTGCCAAATTCAATTAAAGCCTGATTATTCAACATCCCCAATGGTTTTCCCTCTCCCACTAAATCCAGCAACATCTTCAGGATTGCCAACGTTGGATCATACCCGCTGGTTACTACCTTAGAATAGGCATCCTGCCAGAACTGTTTTGTGTCCACCCCAAATTTTTCAAGTAATAAATTGGTGGAATCAGGCACCAGCGTGTCGTCGAAATCAAAGATAACGGCGATTATATTTGACATTTAGCCTCCTTTTTTTCTTGCTCTATTTTTCTTCAGTCTGCTCCACAATATTCTGCTCAATCCTCTTTTTGATCTCTTCCAGCCGTTCGATGGAAATGGTTAGCTTCTCCTCCTCTTTTACATCCTTCACCTCTTTTGCCTCTTTCAGCCTTTCTTTCAGGTTGTTTTTTTTGTTAACGATATCCTCAAGATGCTCTTTTTTCTTTTCAATCTCTGCCGACTGGATAGCCTTGTCGAAGATCAGCTCTTCGGGAGTGATACGCTCTTCCTCTATGGTTTTTCCAGCTTGAACTTCAGGGATAAATGCTTTTTTGTCGACAGCTCTCTGGTTCATGAAGGTCGGGGAGACAATCTCAATCCCCTCTTCATGCAGGGCGTCCATCACCTGGCCGTTCAACTGGGAAGTTGTGCTGAAAAACTTCCCGCTGTCCTTCAGAAATCCGTGGATCTGATAGGTCACGGCAAAATCTCCCAGTTCCATGATGTAGACATATGGATCTGTCAGGCCGGTGTTGAGGGCAGCCCGGATCAGGCAAGCCTCAATTTTTCCTCTTGGCACGTCATACCCAAGGGAAATGTTTGTAGAGATGACTGTGTTGGCTTTTCGGGTTAGTTTTACCGGGTTGGTGGCGATAAACAGGTTGGGAATGGTGATGAAGTTGCTGTCTTCGAGCTGGATCTCCGTATGAAAAATGCTCTTTTTCGTAACCCTTCCCAGCATCTCCCCGATGCTGATCAGGTCTCCGTTTTTGAAGCGGTCCATCGAGTTATTCATGATCCCGGCAATCAGGTTTCCCAGCACGGTGGTTGAGCTGAGGGCAATCCCGGCACTGATGATAATGGCCAGGAAACTGACGATCTGTCCTTTAATGGTTCTTTCGATAGGCAGCGAGAGGATAAAAATCAGGAACGCAAGCAGGACCAGTAGCAAAGCTATTGAGTTCTTAAATACCTTCACGGAAGTCTTGACGGACTTGATCTTTCGAAAAATCCATGAGTTGAGAAACAATAGCGCTGCAAAAATGAAAACGACTACAACCGGTCGTAAAAACAGTTCCAGATAATCTATCTCTTCCATGATCATTTCTTAAGATGATTGCTAGTAACAAAGAGATAAAGATATGATATTTATACTGTAAGTGGAAAGATCTTTTACGGATATATTTTCTTCCAGTCCTGAGCCATATCCACGATCAACCAATTATATTTTCCGGCATCATCCAGCGCTTTTTCAAGATGTCCAATTTGTGAATGGCTGTCGTAGGCCACCTCCCTGATGGAGTCGGTGTGATGAACGATCATGCCAAAACGGGGTCCCGGTCCTGTGGATGTCCACTGCAGCATCGCGTAATCGCCATCTGAATTTCCGGCAGTGAAGACTGGGCGCTTGCCAATATACTCATAAATGCCGACCGGCTTGCCGGCTTTGTCGTCTACAAAATGGATCTCCGATGTTTTCAGGAGTTTCGGCACCCCGTCAATAACCTCGTAGGACACGTTGTATGAGCTCCCGATAACCTGGTCGGTTGGTATCCCATATGCCTCCTCGGTCCAGGGGCGCATGAAATCAATCCCTCCACCAGACACAATGAATGTTTTGTACCCGTTTGCACGGAGGTACTCCAAAAGCTCCACCATGGGCTGGTATGTCATCTCATCATAGTGTCTTCCTGTAACAGGATGTATGGCGGTGGCCATCCAGTCGGTTATGGATGATGCAAACTCATCAGTGGTCAGTCCTCCCTGTATCGCCGCCACCATCTCCAGCAA
>CALCGJ010000267.1 GCA_937900965.1 uncultured Bacteroidota bacterium
TCCCGAGTACTCGGGAGAAGCAAACTTGGATTTAGGGGTGAGTGATGGCGCCGATCCCGATTACGCTTTTCCCCCTCAATCTGTTTCCGTGACTCTTGCCGACGAAATTGACATTTCACGCGGCGATATGCTTGTTCATCCCAACAACTTACCCCACAGCGGCCGGTATTTTGAGGCGATGTTTGTGTGGATGGATGAAGTCCCGATGGATCAAAATACCCATTTCTATATAAAACAGACCACCAATACAACCAAAGCCCGCATTGATGCAATTCGCTATAAGGTCGATGTAAATACACTTGAAAAATCAGAAACTGATCATTTTAAGCTGAATGAGATCGGGAGAGTAGTTGTTACCACCGTTAAGCCCCTTTTCTTTGACTCCTACAAAAAAAACCGGAATACAGGTTCATTTGTTTTGATCGATCCTGTAACTCATAACACTGTAGCTGTAGGAATGATACTCGACACTGGTGCATCCAATATTAAATTTCAAATTTCAAATTTCGAAATAAAAGATCCTACTCACCCCTCTTTACTCACCAACCACGATCAAACACGCATTCTCAACAGTGAATCTCTGATTCAAACAAAAGACCGCACAAAGCGCTATAAGCAGCAAGGTGCTACCATTTGGATAACCGGACTTCACGGGAGTGGGAAAAACGAGGTTGCATATGGGCTGGAGAAGAGACTCTTTGACATGGGAGCAACGATCGTGCTGCTGGACGGGAAAAGTATGCGGAGCGGGCTTTCAAGAGAACTTGACTTCTCCCCTGCCGACCGGGCTGAACATCTGCGAAGGGTGGCACATATCTGCAAACTTCTCAACGACCAGGGAATCATCACAATTTGCTCCTTTGTTTCCCCTGATGAAGATATCCGGCTTCAGGTATCCGGAATCATCAGGCCCGATCGATTCCATCTCGTATACCTTAAGGCGACTCCCGATTTCGCCCGGGGAAATGATAAATACGGGCTATATGCCCTGGCCGGGGAGGGCAAGATTGAGAACCTTCCGGGGGTAGACAGTGAATATGAAGAGCCGGTGAACCCCGCTATCATCCTGGAAGCAGAAGCTATTGGAGATAAAACGGTGAAAATTATAGATTTTCTGAAAAAGAAGAAAATAATAGGTTGAAAACGACGATAAATAAGCACCTATTTATAACCTCATATAAAGGCATCCTCGGGAAACTTAAAGAAAACTCTTCTTCCGGGACACTCATCCGGCTTGGATGGTTTTTATTTATCTATTTTATCGGAAGATACGTTGTATTTTTTCTCGAAGAAACTACGCTGTTCTCACTCCTGCACCAACCATTCCTCTGGTCAATCAACCAGGTTTCCACAGGCTTCCTGGGGCTCTTTTACAGCGATCTGACCTCGACACATAATTATATTGTAATCATCAATAATGTTGAGGTAATCCAACTCTTCCCCGGTTGTTCCGGTCTTCAGCCTTTATTGAGAATTACCTTTATCCTCCTGTTTTACCCTCTCCCATGGAAAACAAAAACATATCTCTTTCCCCTATCCTGGCTCATTATTCTTATTGCAGCAACAATCCATTTCATCCTCCTGATCCCTATCGCCTTTCATTGGCCGGAATATTATAATCTTAGCCACAACTGGCTCACCCGCATCATCTTCTACGGATTCTATTTCTGCACCTGGCTCATTTGGGAGAAAATCGGATATCCAAAGAGATCATTATCCGGGGTTTATGAACAGGAGAGCTGAGCTTCGGGTAAAAGCCTTGTTAATAAAAACTGGCATCTTCCCTTTGTTACTCCCTTAACCCTCCTCCGATTGGTATATCTTTACAAGGGTTTTATGATTGGCTCATTGGATGAAAAATACCTTGATAATCCTGCTCCTTTCGTGGATGACCTCTCTGATGGCATTCCAGGGGATCGCCCTGACGGCTGATTTCACATTTACCTCCGGTTGCCTTGGGACGCCCACCACGCTGACCAGCATCTCTTCTCCTCCCGACAGCATTTTAGCTCTGTTATGGGACACGGATATGGATGGCCTGTTCAATGATGGTTCAGGGGAAACGGTCACCCTGACTTTCACCTCTATTGGAAACCATTCGGTCGGTTTGCAGGTGGTTGCTAAGGACGGAACAATTGCGGCAATCTATAAGGATGTACCTGTATCCGGGGTGCAGGCTTCTTTTTCATTTACTGCCGGGTGCATAGGACAACCCATCCAGTTTACCGACCTTTCGATTGTTTTTGCCGATTCAGTGATAATCCGTACCTGGAATTTCGGAGATGGATCACCATCAACAGAAGAGAAAGATCCTGTTCACACCTATCATGAAACCGGAACCTTTGTGGTTACCCAATGGCTCATAACCGGGTTAGGCTGTCAGGACAGCCTGAAAAATGAGATCGTCATGCAATCAGCCCCGGAAAGCACGCTGCAATTCACTGCCGATACAGCAACCTATGATAACGACACGATACTTGTTGAAGTGGTGGGGACCTATGACAGCGCCATCTGGAATAACACCATTAACGGATCCGTATTCATGATCACTAAACCAGGTACATATTCTGTGCTGGTATACAGGTATGGCTGTTTCACCTCTTCCTGGTTTACTATCAGAAATCATTCAGGAGCCAGTGCACTGGCTACCATCATGACGTTGTTTACGCCAAACGGAGATGGTTATAACGACTTCTGGGTCATCCGTTTTGAAGAGAGCAAGGGAAGTTGCGCAGTAAGAGTGTTTGACAGCTGGGGTAATCTTGTATATGAAAACGACGATTACAGGAACACCTGGGATGGAACCTCCGATAAGATTGAACTACCCTCGGGCCCATACTATTATGTGATCCTCTTTGCAGATGGTCAGATTTTTAAGGGTACTGTAAATATTTTACGATAAATGCGTTCTGGCTTCATCATACCACTCCTGTTCGTCCTGATCTGTTTAGAGATTTCTGGTGAAGGACGAGCCCAGACAAGTGCCAACCAGATGCAGTACCTGATCAACCCCTCCTGCCTTGCCCCTACATTGTTTGAAAGCACAACCCATTTCTCGGGATTCCTTACCTATCGTAGTGAATGGGCAGGTTTCCAGGGAAACCCGAATGTCGCCTTGCTGGATATTTCCAGTACCCTGAAAGAGAAAATGTATTTTGGTGGAGAGATCCGCTACCAGAGTGCAACGGTATTTCGCTCTTTCTACCTGGCACTCAAATATGCTTACCAGCTCCGGATCCAGGATGATCAGTACCTTACGTTCGGTGTCAACGCGGTTTTTTACCAGAATATACTCGATATCGCATCCGCTACTGTCCTTGACCCCGGGGATCCCCTGCTCGAAGGGAAAGACCGCATCAGTCAGGCCAAACTCAATATTGGAGCAGGCTTGTCATACAGGTTAAAGAGATTCGTCTTAAGCTTCTATGCCCCTATGCTTTTAAATAACCAGTCAACCTATGACCAGGCAGTAGAGGGTTCCCTTTCACTGCCCCAGAATATGATGATCTACATTTCTAACGATTTTATCATTCAACGTACGTGGCTGCTGAAACCAACTTTCCGGATCAACATCCTCACCGGGTATCCTACTCTGTTCGAATTGAGCCTCCTCACCGGGAAGGTTGACCAGTTCTGGTTCTCCGCCCTTTTTCGAAGCAACAAGATAATTGGACTGACAGTTGGCGGACAACTCTGGAAGCATCTGGTGATC
>CALCGJ010000268.1 GCA_937900965.1 uncultured Bacteroidota bacterium
AGCTTTTAACAAGCATTGCTGCTTCGTAAGGTGCGGCAGGACATTTAAAAGGAAGCGATGGAACTAAAACGGCAATTTTCCCGCCTTTGAAGTTTTGCAGTTGCTCATAAAATTTTACAGTTCCCTCAAAAGTGTAAAAATCACATCCATAAGTATTAAGATTATGTTCTGAGACCTGCTCAACTCCAAGAGAGACTATCATATAGTCACCCTTGTATTCTTTTCCTTTGACAGTAACAGAAATTTGTCCGGGATTTACTTTTTCGATATTTCCAATTACAACTTCAATGCCTGAACCTGCAATTTTACTGGTGTTTCTGTAAACTTGTTCCGGTTTTCTTTTTCCAACCATTAACCATAGGAGCGAAGGGGCAAAAACATTCTTCTCTTCTTTTTCAAAGACAAGGATCTTTACGGGATTAGATTTTCTGGCATTACCCACTTTTTTGCTCAAGGTTTTAGCCGTAATAATGCCGCCTGTTCCTGCACCTAATACCAATATCGTTTTGCTCATACTATTTCCTGTTTACATATTTTCAAGAAGGTCTTGATGTTGTTTGAGGTTGTCGATAAGAACCTCACGCATTAACCGGCATGCCTCTGCCACTTTTTTTGTTGAAAGTGAATAGTAGTTGGATTGGCCATCACGTCGCATAACCAGGATGCCTTTTTTTGTCATCACCGAAAGATGTTGAGAGAGATTTGATTTAAGGCCCCCTGTTAGTTCAAGAATATCAGAGAAACAAAGCTCCTTGTCCTGTAGCAAGTCAATAACTTCAATTCGTAAGGGATGGCCCAGCGCCTTACAAACATCAGCGTGTAGCTCAAAAATCTTTTTATCATTCATTGTTTAGTAGTTTAACAGTTTACAAATATATAAACTAATAAATTAACTACCAAATAAAATTATCTCTTCAATGATTGTGTCGATGGTGCAAATCGGGAAAATGCGGATGGTCGTGTTTTGTCGGTTCATGTTTATGTGAATGTGAATGCCATTTCCCGAACGGTTTTAATTCACCTTCATGTTCATGAGTGTGGTGCTCATCACCATGCTTGTGGTAATGTGTATGATCTATTGAACTATGATTGTGAATATGGTTGTGTGAAAATAGATAGGTAATGACCACTGCAATTGCCAGAAGAATGATGGAAAAAACATGCACCCATTGAAAAGCCTCCTTTATAAACATGTATGATAGTACAACACCCCAAAATGGAGCAGTAGAAAATAATATCTGACTTCGTGTTGCGCCCAGGTTTTGGGCAGAGGTAACATATAGTACAATACTTATTCCATAGGAGAACATGCCGACCAGGATTGCTGGTGAAATCTCACTGAAGTTTAATGGTTGAGATGAAAGGAAACAACCAATGATAAAAGTTACCGATCCTGCAACTAACCCTTTTGCGAAGGTAACAGATTGAGGAGAGGCTCCATCGCAAAGTGCAGTAAGGTGATTGTCAATAGCCCAACAAACGCAGGCTGCTGTTATAAGCAAACCAGCAGTTATTCCTGCCGATCCTTCTCCTGCAGAGGTGACTATTCCGGCGATAACGGTCAGGATTACGCCAATCCATGCTGGTTTATCAAGTGAATCCCGAAAGAACAACACCCCCAGAATTGCTGTTGCTACCAGTTCCATGTTTAACCATATAGAGACCGATGCTGCATTAGCTGTTTTCAGCCCCGCCAGCAACAGCACAGGACCCAGAAAGCCTCCGAAAAATATAATGCCAATTATCTTGATGCCATTGCCACGTGTAAACAATAACTTCAATCCACTTTGTTTCCTGAATATATAAGGAAGCATAGCCACCGCCGCCCCAATATATAACAACCCTGCCAGTTGAAACGAATTCAAATAATATAACAAGAGTTTGCTGAACGGGGTAGCTATGCCGAAAAGAAATCCGGATAATAATCCAATTATTATTGAAAAACGCTTCATGCTAAAAGTAACCAGATCGAATATGAAGTCTGGTGCTGAAATACTTGCTATTGCCTCGAACCGGAAAAATACAAGGTATAATCACCCGTATCGTTATGCATGTTAAACGTATATTCAAACATATGGTTATTCATATTGAAATTTCCATAATGTTTATCATTTGGATTGTGATCATAACTCATATGCTGTCCCCAATTGGTCCAGTTCCCATTTTCTCCCATCATGTGATGGTTTTCTGACATATTATGGCCATATTCACGATAGAAATCGTTACCGGTAAAACAGACCATCATCGTGCTTCCATTCTCATATAATTCAAGCATGAAAGTGGTATCGAGTTCTGAACCATAACAATGAATCTGAACTGTATAATCGTTGTATCTGGAAACATCCGCAGTCGCCTCGCTTGAAACAGATTTTACCGTCCCCGGTGTTAAGGTTCCTTTGTAGCTTCCAGTAACCTGCTCGGTCAGGTCGGATTGGGATTTGTCCTTTTTGCACGAGATTGCCATCACTAACATAATGGCTAAAACAATCATTGTCAGAGCTTTACTTGTTTTCATTTTTGTTTAGTTTTAATTGTTTATAAATGAGCGTGTTATTAACCGCAGGTCATTTCACCGGCGTTCTTTTTAGCAGACAGGAGGTTATATGCCCCTTTGGTAACTATTTTAGTTTTCTCAAGGTCAAAATTCTCAGGTAATTGAATTTCAGTGAAACCGTCGTTGGTATCTCCTTTTGTAATCTCGATAAACCGATACTCGGTAAAGGGTTTTCCGCCTTCTTCCTTATCTTTCCCGAACGTAAGAATATAATACCTGTTATCGAACGAAACCACGGCATCGGCAGGAACGGCAGTTACCTGTTTGTCGGTTTTTTCGATGTGTGCCAATACATTCATGCCGGGTAAAACATTGGGCACGGTTGCTGCAGGGATCCTGTTTCCCTTTTTTGATATTTTACTTAGCCCGATCATCTCAGCAGCTGCCATGAGTTTTTGTTATGTCAACCATTGTGATAGCAAGTAAAATGACTACCCACATGGTTTTGTTTTCGAGTTTGTTTTTATGTTGTGACATAAATATTTATTCTTCAATTTTTCATTCTGATTGGATGATTACAGATTACATATACTGATTCAATACGACAACAGCTTTGTTCATATCTCTTTCTAATTCAAGTAATTTGTTTACACTTTCATAATAGATTGAAAGTTCGAGAAAATAACCAATCAGTGTAATTTCACCTTTGTTCAACGCTTTTATTAATAATTCTGAATTATTAAAGGTTTGTAATTGGGCGCGATAGTCATTTACATTGTTTTGGAGGGCGGTTGCTTTGGTATGTAATACTTTTAGCTGATTGTATAGCTGTATTTTGTTATCAGTTGTGATATTTTCTAATGCTATTGTGTTTGCTTTGGAATATTTCACGGTGTTTTTATTTTCCCACAATGGAATCGATAAACCAACTATTAATCCCTGAAATTCCTGGCCAACAATGTTTTCACTCATGTAACCAGCTTGAAGTTTAGGAAAACTCAATGCCCGTTTCAAATTAACTTGTTTTTGGCTAATTTCAATTTCCTTTGTTAACCAGTTTAATAGTGGATTGCTTTGTTCGGCCTGGATATACCATTGTTCAAAATCAGTAGATAATTCTGGCTCTTGAAATATACTATCCGTAAAGTTGATAAAGATGCCACCATTTAACCGAGCTAATTCACCTAATAAAGCATCTCTCTTAATTTTCTGAGATTCGAGATCTTTCCTGATATTCAGCAAGTTTAATTGTGCTTTATTGTATTCAAGAATGTTTGTTTCGCCAATATCGAATTTCGCTTTGTATGAACTTGAAATACTTTCAGCATGATTAAATCTTTTATAAAGTTCAGATAATAAAGCATTTGTGTAAATCAAGTCATTACAGATTAATCGGATTTCAAGCAGTAACACGCGTCGTGCCTTTTGGTATTCAAGTTCAACTTGTTCATTCTGGATACGGGAAATTTGATATCTATATCTATATGCAGTCGGAAAATCAAAAGTCTGCTTTATACTGAAGTCAATTCTATTACCTATGGAGGAAGGATCACCCCATAAATAATTAAGTCCTACTTCAGGATTTTGAAGATATATCCCTGTTTTATTTCCAATTTTATCCGCTTCAGCCCTTTTTTGCAATGCTGAAAGTGTTGTGTTGTTTTTTTCAATCTCAATCAACACACTATCAACATTGCTTTGAGAGTATATGGAAGAACTCAAGATTAAGATGCTTATAAGAGCAGTTATTATATGTTTCATGCTTTTTCTGATTTAATAAGTCCACGACTATTTAACATACTATAGACAATTGGTACAATAAAAATATTAAGCAATGTAGATGTAAGTAAGCCACCTAGAATTACCTGTGCCATTGGGCTTTGAATTTCATTACCTGGCAAGTCTCCTTGCATAGCCAAGGGAATCAGGGCAAGAGCTGCTGTTAGAGCCGTCATTAAGATAGCATTCAAACGGTCTGATGATCCTTTGGTTATAGTTTCATATAAAGAAACCCCTTGGCTCTTCAATCGTTGGTAATTCGATATCAAAAGGATCCCATTTCGGGTTGCTATGCCGAATAGTGTAATAAAACCAATAATTGCAGGGATACTTAATACACCCGATGTAAAATAGATTGAAAATACGCCACCAATCAATGCAAATGGTAAATTAAGCAGGATGATTCCGGCAAGTTTGAAATTCTTAAATTCCTGAAATAGTAAAAGGTATATGATAAGTATTGCCAGTATTGAAGTTATCATCAACGTTCTTGATGCATTTGCTTCACTCTCAAACTGACCACCGTATTCAATTCTATAGCCTTCCGGTAGTTCAATACTTTCGTTTACTCTATTTTGAATATCCTGAACAACACTGCGTAAATCACGTCCTGCTACATTTGCAGCAATTACAATCTTTCGTTGCACATTCTCTCTGCTGATTGAACTGGGGCCTGAAATAGAGACAATATCAGCAACTTGTTCTAAAGGTACTTTTTTACCATTTTCAGTATCAATTAATGCAGAACGGATACCTTGAATCGTTTCAGTATAATCCTTATTCAAACGTAGTATTAAGTCGAACCTGCTTTGACCTTCATAGATGTCCGCCAGTTTCTCATTACCAAAAGCAATATCTACAAATTCATTGAATTGATCGATGGTAATTCCATAATAAGCCAACATATTCCGATTGGCCCTTATTTGAATTTGAGGTATTTCAACTTGTTGATCCACATTTACATCAACTAAACCATCGACATCAACAATAGAGCTTTTTACCTGATTACCGATGATAAACAGTTTATTCAAATCATCACCAAATAGTTTTATTGCAATATTTGCCCTTGTTCCGGAAAGCATGTGGTCTATTCGGTGACCAAGGGGTTGTCCTACTGTTGCTGCAATACCCGGAATACGTGCTACCGTTTCTCTAACATCAGTCATAAACTCTTCACGACTTCGGGTTTCAAGATTAAATGTTGCATCAATTTCAGCACTATTTACAGTCTGCGAATGTTCATCCAATTCCCCTCTGCCAGTTCTACGTGCTGTCCCATTAATTTCAGGAATAGATAATAATTCCGTTTCAACCAAATTACCTAACTTGTTACTTTCTTCTAATGATGCACCAGGTTTCGTAACTACAGAAAGTGTTAGTGAGCCTTCATTAAACTCAGGTAAAAAACTACGACCCATAGTTGAAAAAGCAAGGAGGGACATGACAAATAAACCTAAAGAAGAAAATATCACTACCTTTTTGTGTCTCAACGACCATACAAGAGCTATTCCATAGTAGAATAGAAGTTTACGTACTAACCATTTTTCTTTTTCATTTTTCGCAAGATATCTATCATTGGTAAGTAGTAACTTTGACAATAATGGCGTTAGTGTCATAGCTACAAGTAGCGAGACAAATAACGACACAATAAACGAAATTCCTAATGGTTGCAACATTCTCCCTTCCATACCTGAAAGAAAGAACAAAGGGAGAAAAGCAACAATTATAATTAACGTAGCATTTATAATTGACGATTGAATCTCCTTCGCTGCTTCAAAAACAACAGTATATGAAGATTTACGTTCATCAATAGGTTTTTGTCGGTTTTGCCGAAGTCGTTTGTATGCATTTTCAACATTTATTATTGCATCATCTACCAACGAACCAATTGCAATAGCCATACCTCCTAAGCTCATGGTGTTGATGTTTAAGCCCAACGCATTCAGGACTATAATTGCACCAAGTAATGATAATGGTATTGCCAGAAGAGAAATAATTGTCGTACGAAAACTACCTAAAAATAGAAACAGGATTATTACAACAAATAATCCCCCTTCAATTAAAGCATTCTGAACATTTTTGACCGAAGTTCCAATAAAATCAGCCTGACGGAAGATTTTAGTATCTAATACAACATCAGGAGGCAATGTTTTTTGAAGAACGGTTAGGTTTTTTTCAACATTGGTTGTTAATTCCAACGTGTTGGTATTTGGCTGCTTTGAGATTGAAAGGATAACTGCAGGTTTTGCATTTTGAGAAGCATGACCCATTTTAATTGCTCCCTCTACTTTTACTTCCGCAACATCTCTTACTCTAACAGGTTTGTTATTTCTTGATTTTATGTAAGAATTACCAATATCTTCTATATCGGAGGTTCGTGCTATTCCCCGAACTACGTATTCATTGCCATATTGCCTTAATGCTCCACCAGTAGAATTCTGACTAATTCCTTTGCAAACGTCAACAAGTTCCATCATCGAAACATCATAGTAATTCATTTTCTGCGGATTGGCTAAAACCTTAAATTGTTTGTAATCTCCTCCAATGATAGTTACCTGAGAAACGCCACCTGTTGCAAGGATCAATGGTTTTACTTTCCAGTCAGCAATCGTTCTCAAATCCATCATGCTTGTACTATCCGCCTGTATCCCAATTAAAAATATTTCACCCATAATACTTGACTGTGGTGCCAGAGTTGGCTGTCCGACTCCTAAAGGCATTTGAGATGAAATACTGATTAGTTTTTCACTTACTATTTGGCGTGCTTTAAAAATATCTGTACCCCAATCAAATTCAACCCACACAAATGAAAATCCTTGAGAAGAAACAGAGCGTACCCTTCGTACATCAGTAGCTCCATTAACAGAAGTTTCTATCGGAAAAGTGACCAATCGTTCAACTTCTTCAGATGCCATTCCATGAGCATCAGTCATAACCACTACAGTTGGAGAGGTGAAGTCGGGGAATACATCCACATCCATATTTATTGCAGTTCTTGTCCCAATAACCACCAGCAACACAGTACTGAGCAAGATGATATATTTGTTATTCAGTGAGAATCTTATAATATTATCTAACATGACTGTTTGATTTAATGGTTATGACCTGAATGGGCATCTAACGTCCCTGTTGCCTGGGCCAGTTTAACAAGAATCGCACCTTCAATAACGATTCGATCCTGACTGGTAATTCCTTTCACTATTTGCGTTTTCAAACCATCGGTTGCGCCAACTTTCACTTCTCTCTTTTCAAATAGTTCGGGAGTAACCTGAACAAAAACAAAGTAAATACCTTGCTCTTCCAATAAAGCTGTATTTGGGATAGTTAAAGCCTGAGTATTGGTAATGGTTTTCAAATACAACTCAACAAATCCACCTGAAACAAAAGCTCCATTATTCTCAATCTGCAAACTTATTGGGATTAAATAATTGTCATTATTGGTGGTTCTGCCAAACGCTACTATTTGTCCATTTACTTGTTCAAGAGTATAGGTCTGGTTATCATGTATGTTGCGAATGTTTGCTGAATTAATCTTATCCAGAATTGGAGCAAATTTCTGTTGAACTTCGGTTTTCAATAGCAGGGTTTTATTTTGTGAAATTATCACAATAGCCTGACCATCTTCTATATATTGGCCATTCTGAACAAATAGTTGTTTGATGTAGCCGTTCATTGGACTTGTAACACTCTGCCCTGACTGATTAAAGTGTTTATTCAGGTTGTCATAAATTACCTTCGCATTATCGTATTTGTGTTTTGCGATTTGCAAGTCTTTTTCCGAAACAATTTTATCCTTTGCAAGCTCTGCAGATCTCTCATAATCAGATTTTGCTTTTTCAAAATTATTTTGGGCTTCAAGAAATCTTACGGAAGAATTGTTATTTGCTAAACCGCTCCCAGAGATTGAAAACAGGACTTGTCCATTTGAGACCCTCTTCCCTTCCAAAATATTTTCAGCTGAAAGCAATACTATTCCATTTGTTTTTGCTGAGATTATAATCTCGTCTTCTTGTGCTGATTGTACCTTTGCTGTGGTTTTTATAACCTGACCGAATGGTTCAACTTTTGGATGTCCAGTTGCAAAATCAATTTTCCACGATTGTTCTTTGGTAAACGCAGTTGAGTTGGTTTCTGAAATGACCAATCCTTCAGCAGCGTGTTCAGCATCGTGTTTATCATCATAAACTGTAATATTGTTTACAGTGATTTGTGTTTTCCCCTGGACAGAATTAATGTCGAAAATTATTCTCCCTGTTCCCGATACAAGTGGCTGTATTTCAAATTTATATATCCCAGCTACTACAGGTTTAGAGATCGTCTGTTTAATTCCCTTTGAACCAATTATTAGTGTAACTGTAACATCACCGTTTTCTAATGGTTTGAAGTTTTCAATCCATGTAAAATGAGCCAGTATACTTGAGTTTTGGCCCACAGAAAATGGGTCGGCTTCAGCAAAAAGCTCCATAGTACCACTGTATTCTATGAGTTGTAATTTGGTGTTATGAGCGTGTGCGTCATCAGTTTGTTGAACTGTTTCTTTGCAACCAAATAGTATAACTGCAAGAGAAATTATATAAAGTATTTTTTTCATTTTTCTTTTCTTAATGTTTATGTTCCTTACCGGTTTCATGAGAATGCTCATGATCCGATTCGTGTTTATTTATCAACGTGTCTTTTTCCGATTGAACTGAATCATGTATCTCTATCAACTCTTGTTTGGGAGCTTCATCTGTACTTTCATTATGGTTAGTATGCTGAGAACCATCATCATGAGTGTGGGTATCAGTTTTTTCATTGGTTCTACTCCCGCAAGAACTTACTGTAATGGCTAAGACCATTAATACAAAAAGAAGTTTTTTCATTTTTATTGGTGTTAAATCGATTATATATAGATGTATTTACTTAATTAAACTCAAACTGCTTATGCAGTCAAGTATGATTATGAATAGATTATTACCAATGCCACGAAATTTATCTCGCAGCTCTTCATAAAAATTCAAGGAAAGTTTTAACCGATAGTAGGAGGCCCCCGTAAAGCGATTGCTCCGGGTTTAAAGGGAGAAAATATCAGAAATGGTAAATCGCAAATTACATATTTGTTTTCGGGAACTTTGTACAATTTAAAACAATCAGTTCTTAATAAGATAATTGTAACTGTCTGTTGTATTTGCTTTGAGTATTTTAGTAGAGTTAGTTGTGTAAAATAAAGATCACCAGTTGCAGAAGTATGATAATGTTGTGGGAATTCGTGTTTATGTTGGGACTCTAATGGATATTTAGGTTCTTCTTTTACCGGATTATTGTGCTGATGATAATCTCCTGGATGATGTGCGTGTATGCGTTCGTAATCTTTTTGGCCAGAGATTTCATCCACATAGGAATCATGATGATGATGTATAATCATAGAATGGGCCAGCAATATGATATTGGCCAGTAGAATAAAAAAAATGGCTGCTACTCTTCTAATCATTACATGAATAATATCTTGCAAAGATAAGACTTCTTTTGTATTTATATTTTCATTATTTCTAATAGGCGTCCTTATGGATCAATAAAATGCCCATCAGTACAACTCAAGGAGAATTGTTGTTAACTTTGTACTTATATGAGTAAAGAAATATGCTCAAATTGTAAAATTTAACTTTGCAACCGGGTTGCATAACCTTTTTTAGTACTTTTGCCAATGCAAGGTTAATAAAAGTGGGTTCGCAAACATGAAATTCATAGTAGTCATATTATCAGCATATATAATGGTATTAACAGCCATGCCTTGTGATGATATACATGCGACTAATACAATTTCTGCTTCTTTGGAATTGTGTGAACAAAGTCATAGTCAGTCAAATGATGTTGATTTGTGTTCTCCTTTTTGTTTTTGTCATTGTTGCCAAACACTCTCACAACCTGCTACACACACCACTTCCCAAATTATGAGAGTAGGCTTAAACTTAACTCTCCCTTCATTTGTTCAGAATGAAATGGGAAGCACTGTTTCATTCTGGAGACCTCCTAAATTTTAATTCAGGTTTATCTCAAGTTAGTGGAGATGAGAGAAATTCTCACATCTCATTAAGTAGGATTTTAAAAAACTAAAATCTAATTGAGACAATAGGGATATTATTATCTAATGCGAGGGGTTTTAAAATATCACTCAAACCTGGATGATTAATATCAGGTTTTATACTGGTAAAACAAATATGAAATGATCAATAATATTATATCTTTTTCAATAAAGAATAAGGCCCTCATCGGACTTTTGACAGTCGGCCTGATTATAGGTGGTATATACTCTATGACAAAAGTACCGCTGGATGCTGTACCCGACATTACAAACAACCAGGTATTAGTAATTACTACAGCCCCTAATTTAGGAACTGAAGACATCGAACAGTTTGTTACCTACCAGGTAGAACTGGCAGTTGCAAACCTTCCTGATGTTACTGAGATAAGAAGTATATCGAGGTTTGGATTATCGGTAGTAACAATAGTATTTGAAGATAATGCAGGTACATATTTGCCCAGGCAGTTGGTAAGTGAAGCTTTGATTGAAGCAAAAGAAAAAATTCCCGAAGGTTTGGGGGAACCTTTCATGGCTCCTATTAGCTCTGGATTGGGCGAAATATATCAATATACACTCGAAGTACAACCTGGTTATGATACTGTATATAATGACATGGAACTTCGCACTATGCAGGATTGGATTGTTAAACGACAAATGGCTATGTTGCCGGGTGTGGTTGAGGTTAACTCTTTTGGAGGTAGGGGAAAACAATATGAGGTTGCTGTAAATCCGGACAAACTCCGCAGCATGGGACTAACTATTACCGATGTTTTTGAAGCCCTGGAAGAAAACAATCAGAATACCGGTGGAGCTTATATTGAGAAAAATTTCCAGGCCAATTTTATCCGGGGCGAAGGATTAATGAGGTCTTTGGATGATATTAATAACACATTAGTCACAAATATTGACAGACAACCTGTTTTTATTCGTGATGTAGCTGAAGTTAAGTACGGTAGCTTTGTCCGTTACGGGGCCTTTACTAAAAACGGAAAAGGGGAGGCAGTCGGTGGGATAGTGATGATGCTCAAAGGAGAAAACTCAAATGATGTAATTAAAGCAGTAAAAGATCGGATAGCATTAATACAAAAGTCTTTGCCCGAGGGTGTAACGATAAAGCCATTTCTTGATCGCAGTAGACTCATTAAAAGCACAACATCTACCGTTGCCGGAAACCTTGCATTAGGAGCATTAATAGTAATTTTTATCCTGGTAATATTCTTAGGAAATCTAAGAGGTGGTTTAATTGTTGCTTCTACCATTCCCCTTGCCCTGCTTTTTGCATTTATTATGATGCACCTTTTTGGAGTGTGGGCTAATTTAATGAGCCTGGGAGCAATTGACTTTGGAATACTCGTGGATGGAGCAGTAATAATTGTTGAAAGCATGATCTTTAACCTGAACAGGAAAAACCTGATAGGTACAAAACTTGAGTTGTCAGAACGGAATGAACTTGCTTATAAATCAGCAAGTAAAATGATGAATTCTGCTTTTTTTGGCCAAATTATAATCCTTATTGTTTTTATACCTGTACTGGCACTGCAGGGAGTGGAAGGCAAAATGTTTATTCCTATGGCCATGACCTTTGGATTTGCCGTCCTGGGAGTTGTGATCCTGTCTCTCACTTATATTCCAATGATGGCAGCATTATTTCTTCAACCACCTAAAACTGATAAAAAAACATGGGGCGAAAAGGTTATTGGAAAACTGGAGAGATTGTACGAACCTGTTATCATTTGGTCACTAAAAAGAAGCAGGATAGTTATTGCTCTTACTGCTGTATTGCTAATCAGTGGTGGTTTTTTATTCACCAGAATGGGTGCTGAATTTATTCCCCAGCTCGATGAAGGAGATTTTGCTTTCCAAGCCTTTTTAAAACCCGGCACTTCACTTTCTGAGGTTCGAAAAACATCAACCCGCCTGGAGCAAATTGTTCTTGAGAATTTTCCTGATGAAGTAGAATCGATACAAAGCCGTATTGGAGTAGCAGACTTACCCATGGATCCAATGCCAATTGACATAGCAGACATTTTTGTAATATTAAAACCAAAGAATGAGTGGACTAAGGCTGAGTCTAAGGAGGAATTAATTAATATGGTTAGGGAAGAAGTCAGTGTACTCCCCGGCATCAACTTTGAGTTCACCCAGCCTATCGAAATGCGCTTTAACGAGTTGCTAACGGGCATACGGGAAGATGTGGCTGTGAAACTTTACGGAGACGACCTGGAAATTCTTGCTGATAAAGCCTCAGAGATCGCAGGACTAATTTCCGGGATTAATGGTATAGCTGGAGTTAAAGCTGAAGCCACCCGTGGTTTGCCTCAGATTACCGTACATTATGATCGTAACAGGATGGCCCGGTATGGCTTAAGAATTACAGAACTTAATACGGTGATAGAATCAGCATTCAGTGGAGGGGTTGCGGGTGTAATTTATGAGGGTGAAAAGATGTTCGATCTTGTAGTGAGGTTGGATAAAGAACACCGCTCAAGCATTGAAGATATTCGTAATTTGTATGTTAACCTCCCCGATGGCAATCAAATACCACTTAAAGAAGTTGCTAAAATAAGTTATCAATCGGGCCCAATGCAAATCAGTCGTGACAACACTAACAGGCGTACATATATAGGGATTAATGTTGAAGGCAGGGATGTAAAATCACTTGTGGAGGAAATCCAGGCAACATTAGATGACAAGCTTGAATTACCCGCAGGTTATTATATCCGGTATGGAGGTGCTTTTGAGAACCTTGAAAGAGCCACAGACAGATTATCACTTGTAGTCCCATTGGCTTTGGCTTTAATTTTCATGTTGGTGTTTTTTGCAGTTAGATCATTTAAGCAAACACTTATGATTTACGTAGCAATACCATTTGCTGCTGTTGGTGGAGTGTTTGCATTGTATTTGAGGGATATGCCTTTTAGCATCTCAGCTGGTGTTGGTTTTATTGTCCTGTTTGGTGTTGCAGTCCTGAATGGTTTAGTTTTAATCAGTGGATTTAATGAGCTCAAAGAAGAAGGAAAACTCCGCATCAATGAAATCATTAAAAGGGGCTCAGTAAGACGTATTCGTCCTATCTTGTTAACTGCTTCGACCGATATTTTAGGATTTTTACCAATGGCTATCTCAACTTCGGCCGGTGCTGAAGTACAGCGTCCTATAGCAACAGTTGTAGTAGGAGGTATGCTTACATCAACCTTACTTACACTGATTGTATTGCCCATACTCTACAAATTTGTTGAATCAGGTAAAACAGGTTTGAAACTACCTAAACTAAAAACGGCTGTTTTAGGTCTCTTTTGTATAGTTGCCTTTGTAGGTATTTCGGGGAAAGGAAACGCCCAGGATTCAACGTTTACATTGTCACAGGCTATCGAAAAAGCAACAGAAAATTACCCATCCATTAAGGTAGCCCAATTGGAAGTTGAAAAACAAAAAGCCCTCAAAGTTACAGCTTATGATTTTGGCACAACGTCAGTTTATACAGGCAAAGAAGAAACTGGTAAAGGTTTTCCCGGGATTCAAAACAAAGTAGGAATTGACCAGTCGGATATTGATATTTTTAGTATTCCGGCAAAAATCAAATTGGCAGGTGCACGTATACAACAGGCTGAATTTGGACAAGATCTTGCTGAATCGATATTAGTTTATGAAGTTAGTATAGCCTGGTACAGGTCTGTTTATGCAAAACAACAATGGCAACTGTTCCAGGAACTCGATAGTGTGTATTCAAAGTTTCAAAAAGCTGCAGAACTTCGATATAATACGCAACAGACATCCAGAATTGAATACTTGTCAGCCTCAGCTAAATACAAAGAGGTATTGGTGAACATAAAGAAAACTGAAAGCAACTATTTGGCGGCTTTGCAAATGCTAAATCAATACCTGATAACACAATATAAATTTGATGTTAATCTTCAAGATTTGGGGCAGTATGTTTATAATGCGACTTCTCTGAGTGATTCATTAATTGGAAGTCCCGCCCTTGATTTCTATGCAAGCAATATTGATGTTGCCAGATCAGCCTGGAAAGCAGAGCGAGTTTCATACTTGCCAAAGATCGATTTAGGGTATAAATGGCAGGCTGTTGATGGAGTGTCCGGATTTTATGGATGGCAGGCGGGTATATCAATTCCACTATTGTTTTTCGAACAATCCGGTAAGACAAAGGCATCTAAAATTGACTATTATATAGCAGGGCAGAAATATGAACAACAACGACTGGAGGTAGAAGCCGGGTATAACCAGCAACTTAGCAGATATCTTATTATACAACAGGTTATCGGATATTTCCAAAAAGAAGCATTGCCTTTGGCCGATGAACAAATCTATGCAGCTAATCTTGCATACCGACTTGGTAGCATTGACTATATTCAATTTATCCAGAATGTAGAATCTGCAATAAATACAAAGCAAGAATTTTTAATCCAACAGGCAGAATACTTTGAACTGTCTGCCCAATTAAAATATATAACTGGTAAATAAGCAATAAAACAATATAATTATGAAAACAAAAATAATCATTGCATTTATAACATTAGCAAGTTTGATTTCGTGCAATTCAATAAAAAATGATGGCCCTGAAGAAGGGGAACATGAAGAAAAGCGCCCTGAAGGAGTGGTCATATTAAATAAGAAACAACAAGAAGCCCTTAACTTGAAACTTGGTGTATTTCAAATGCGAAATCTAACAACGGTTGTAAAAACCAATGGACAATTAGAAGTGCCACCAGCAAGCAGTGCAGATATCACGGCCATAATAGGTGGCAATGTAAAGGAGATTAAGGTATTTCACGGAGATAAAGTAAAAAAGGGTCAATTGCTTGCAGTTCTGGAACATCCGGGTTATATAACCTTACAGGAAGATTTTTCTGTAGTAGCTAATAATCTTGAATATCTGGACAAGGAGTATGCTCGTCAAAAAGAATTGTATGAAAACAACGTAGGCTCAGGCAAAGATTATCAAAAGGTAAAATCCGAGTTCAATACTGCAAAAGCAAGGTATGAAGGACTAAAATCCAGATTACAACTATTAAATATCTCCCCCGAAAAAGTTAAAGAAGGCACTATATCAAGTACTGTCGGTATCATTTCTCCCCTTGATGGTTATGTAAATGAAGTTAATATTAATGTGGGTATGTATGTTGGGGAAAAAGATAAGCTAATTGAAGTTACTGATAATAATGCCATTCATGCCGACTTCATGGTGTATGAGAAAGATGTACACCTGTTAAAAAAAGGGCAGATAGTTCATTTTACAGTTTCAAACAGGCCAGATGAAGAGTACACTGCCACAGTGTTTGCAATTGGCAGGGAATTTGAGGCAAATTCACGGGCAGTTCATATCCATGCTAAAATACATGAGGATGTATCCGGTCTTATTCCGGGCATGTATATTTCAGGCCATTTGCATGCCGATGAGAAATATACACGTGCGTTGCCTAATAGTGCGATTGTTGCCGAAGGGACAAAGTCGTTCATTTTTATTTTGGATAATGAAGCTCATGAAGAACACGGACATGAAGAACACGCTGAAACAGGTGATGAACATGTAGAAGAAGAAAACCAAGCTGATCATGAGCATGGAGGTCATGATAACGATGGAGACCACAATAATATGGCTTTCAGGATGATAGAAGTCATACCAGGCCAGAAAGACGAAGGATATACAGAAATCTATCTGCTTGATTCTTTGCCGGGAAATACTCAAATAGTGATGAATGCGGCTTACTATTTATTATCTGAGATGAAAAAAGAAGAAACTGAACATGAACATTAATAAAAAACAAAATAATGAAAAATCTAAAAAAATTATCAATCATTGCATTGGCAGTAATTTCTGTATGTATAATTGATCATTAGACTGAATATTATTTATTCAAAATATTCGACAACTATGTGAATCTCATGAAGATTATTTGTAGTTTTGGTATAGAGAACTTTATATATAATTATATGTAATTTCAGTTCATCTAACTTCAAAACCTGGATTTGATATGAAGGATAAACAGTTTATCACCATTAAAATACCTGGTATGTTAATGGTACTTTGCGTGGTTCTTTTTTTTGGTTGTGAAACAGCACAAACAGAATCAGAGAATCATGAAATGGATAAAGTAAGTCAGGAGCCGGGAGATCGTGAAGTAGTTGAAACAGATGAAGAGTATGCAGTGGAGGCACCCCCGTTCAGTTGGGGGATATTCCCCTGTTCTGACTGTCACGCCGGAATGATACCTAATCCTGAGAGAAGGGATTTGGTAGAGTGGCACGATGATATTTCTGAAATATTTGATCATGACAGTGAAAACCGGTGGTGCCTTGCCTGTCATGATTTGAATAACAGGGATTCGTTAAGACTTGCCAGTGGAAAACTGCTGGATTTCAAGGAATCATATAAACTTTGCGGTCAGTGTCATGGTTTAAAACTAAGAGATTGGAAAGTTGGGGTTCATGGAAAGAGAACCGGAGAATGGAACGGGAAAAAAGAATATTTGCTTTGTGTCCATTGCCACGATCCACACTCACCAAAATTTAAACAACTCACTCCGGAACCTCCGCCAATCAGGCAGGAAGATATTAAATAACGTTTAACCCGAAAAATATAGCAGGAATGAAAACAAATTTCTCAAGAAGGTCATTTTTAAAATCCTTATCACTTGCAACATTCTCGGCACTTGCACTTTCAGGGTGTAATATGGAGGAGCTGGATGAATTCCTTCAGCAAAATTTCAGAACGTTATCCAAAAAGGAAAAAGATGAAATAATCAGGAACTTAGAAATCCAATATAAGGAAAAATATGGTAAGGAGTTTCATGTATCTGATAAGCCTGCAATGGATGGGGT
>CALCGJ010000269.1 GCA_937900965.1 uncultured Bacteroidota bacterium
TCCCCATTTAAAGGTTGGAAATGTAAAGCCAGCGAGGGAGAGCACGCGATCCACTACAGTCATAGCCAACTCTTCAATAGTTGCCGGATGACTGTAAAACGAGGGAGAAGCCGGACAAATGACAGCACCTGCTTTGGTGAGCAAGTCCATGTTGTGGATATGTATCAGACTCAGAGGCGCTTCGCGGGCAACAAGGATCAACTGCCTGCGTTCCTTCAGCATCACATCGGCAGCACGGGTCATCAGATCGTTCGACACACCAGAAGCAATGCGCCCAAGGGTTCCCATCGAACAGGGAGCGATGATCATGGTATCAAAGCCGGCCGAACCGGAAGCCATCGGTGCAAAAAAATCACCGGGATCATAAATCCGGAATGGGATAGTGGCAGGATTGAATGATCCCAGCTCAAACTTCCATACCGGGATAGAGTTGGTCGAAAAAATCACTCCACACTCTTCTACCTGATCGCCAAGAGAAACGAGCCTGTCAAGCAAAAGTTTCCCGTAAATCGCTCCGGAAGCACCTGTGATACCAACGATAATCCTTTTTTTAATTGCCATCATTGCCATTATTGCACATCATTGCCATCATTGCCACCATTGCACCGTTTTACCAATTCTTCCTCCCCTTAAACTGATAGGAAACTGATAAAGACATCACATTATTGTACTGACCCCATTCAAAGAAAATCTTTCGCCAATGCCTGGTCCCGGGAGTACCAAATGGTTGTGGTTTCCTTAAAGAGAGAATGGAATAATTAAAGCGAAAAGCAGCCTTCAAATGCCTTGTTATATAAACTGATGCTCCTATGATACCTGCTAATGCAACAGGCCGCAGTGGTTGTTGGTAGTCCGGAGGTATTTCCAGACCATCCCCCTCTTCAAGGGAACCAAGCAGAATATCAAACGCCGGTCCGGCTTCAACAGATAAACGCTTGAAGAATGTATATTGAAATAACACTGGGATTTCAAGATAATGCAGCCGTAAAAGGTAGGTCTTGTAATCTCCCGAATCAATATTGGAAGGTTTTCTACTGCCTTTCTGTATATACTCCATCTCCATTTGGAATGAGAAGTTAGGGGATATCTCTAGTTGGACAAAACCACCGACAAGGTAACCTAATTTCGAATAGCCTGCCCAGTCATCCCCATCCACCTGGCTGACAAGCCCCCCTGCTAAAATTCCCCCGTCAAATTTCTGGGAAAAAAGGCGTCCCTGCAAGAAAAACAAACAGGTAAGAATGATAAATATTATTGTCTTCTTTCGAATCATATGAAACACGAAATTAAGAAAATTCTGCCAATGATGAGCAATGATGGCAATGATGGCAATGATGGCAATGATGTGCAATTATTAATAAATCATTAATTCTCCCATTTCGTTGATTTTAACTGGTTCACTTCTTACCTTTGACGATTAATATATAATATCCTGATCCCGTGGATAAAACTGAAGTAAAGATCCTCCTGGTAGATGATGAATCGGATATCCTGGAGTTCCTTGGGTATAACCTGAGTCGTGAAGGCTACATGGTTGAGAAAGCAAAGAACGGCAAGAGAGCCATCCAGATTGCACGGGAGTTCAAGCCTCACCTGGTAATCCTGGATGTAATGATGCCCGGGATGGATGGAATGGAGACCTGCGCCGTGATGCGAAACATGCCGGAGCTGCATGATCCACTCATCGTTTTCCTTACTGCCCGTGGGGAGGATTATTCCCAGATTGCCGGTTTTGACGCCGGGGCGGATGACTATATTACCAAACCCATCAAGCCGAAAATCTTCCTTTCCCGCATCCAGGCTTTGCTTCGGCGAATCAACGAACAAACGAAACAGGCAGAGCAGGATAATCTCAGAATCGAAACAAGTGGGTTTATCATCGACAAAACAAAGTTTGTTGTGATCAAGGACAAAGAGGAGATCTCTTTGCCCAAAAAAGAGTTTGAACTGCTATTCTACCTGGCATCATTCCCCGATAAAGTGGTGACCAGGAATGATATCTTCTCAGCCGTTTGGGGTAACGATGTGATTGTTGGAGACCGCACTATTGATGTTCACATACGGCGGATCCGGGAGCGACTTGGGATCGATAATATCCGGACGATCAAAGGTGTAGGGTATAAATTTGACACACAATGAAGTACTATGAACCAAGGTTGATCTCATTGACCAACGCCATCGTGGTCACAGCGATCTATATCATCCTTTTTATCATTGGAGCCCTGATAATTTCTCCGGATGTACTGCATCATCTTTATCCCATGGTCTATCTGGTCTTGTCTGCCTCCCTCCTGTTTATTATTTCCTTCCTGGTCTTCCGATTCACACTCGAAAGATTTATATACAGCAAGATCAGGCTTATCTACAAATCAATTCACAGCATCAAAACTAAAAAAGGGGAGGTGAAGACTCCACGTATTGATACCAACTTCCTGGATGTAGTAAGCAATGAGGTGGAGCAATGGCAACAGGAAAAAAGCATTGAGATTAAACAACTTCGACAACTCGAACAATACCGGAGGGAGTTTATCGGCAATGTATCCCATGAACTCAAAACACCCCTGTTCAACATCCAGGGATATGTCCTTACCCTGCTTGATGGCGGTCTCGAAGATGCCACTATTAACAAGGAATACCTCAAACGAACTGAGAAGAGCATTGAAAGGCTGATCCGGATTGTTGAGGATCTGGACGAGATTGCACAGCTGGAGTCGGGTCAGATGCAACTGAATATTACCCGTTTTGATATCCTTGCCCTCACCAGGGAGGTGATCGAACTTTTGGAGATGAAGGCACGAAAGAAGAAGATCCGTCTGGTGTGCCCGATGCAGGAGAAACCTCTTTTTGTAGAGGGCGACCAGGAGAAAATCCGACAGGTACTCACAAACCTTCTCGAAAACTCTATCCGGTATGGGAACGAAAAAGGCAGGACCAAGATCAGCTTCTTTGATATGGATGAGCATATCCTCACTGAGATTACCGACAATGGCATCGGGATTGAGCCGGAAGAGTTACCCAGGGTCTTTGAACGCTTTTACCGGGCTCCCCGCGGCAGAGCTTCATTCAGCAAAGGAAAGGGGCTGGGACTTGCAATTGTGAAACACATCATGGAAGCCCACGGTCAGACTGCCAATGCCAGAAGCGCCACAGGAGTGGGTACCACCTTTGGCTTCACACTGAAAAAAGTATGACTGTAACAGTCACGTTGTACGTTCAGTTGTAAAGATCACCAGTTTCTCCAGGGAATCCCGGTAACCGGATTGTGGGAAGGAGGAGATGATGCTTATCGCTTTCTCCCGGAACCCGAGCATCTGCTCCCTGGCATACTCAAGACCTCCCGTCTCTTTAACCATATTAACCATCTTTTTTACCCTTTCGGCATCGGTGTTGTGATGCTTCACGGTATTGATGATCCAGCGTTTCTCGGTGGAAGTGCAGTTGTTGAGTAGAAAGATCAGCGGCAGAGTCATCTTTTGATCCCTGATGTCGATACCGCTGGGCTTTCCTGTGATGTTCCCTGATTCATAGTCAAAAAGGTCATCTTTGATCTGAAAGGCAATACCTGTATATTCACCAAACAGACGCATCTGTTCTGTCGTTTGCGGATCCGCCCCTGCAGAAGCCGCCCCTGCAGCACAACACGAAGCAATCAGCGAAGCAGTCTTCTTCCGGATGATCTCGAAGTAAATATCCTCTTTGATATCCAATCTGCGTGCTTTTTCGATCTGCAACAGCTCCCCTTCACTCATCTCTTTTACCGCCCGGGAGACTATCTTCAGCAATTCAAATTCATCCTTCTCCAGAGCCAGTAACATACCCCGCGACAAAAGGAAATCTCCTACAAGGACAGCAATCTTATTTTTCCAGAGCGCGTTTATCGAAAAGATCCCACGGCGCATGTTGGAGTCATCTACAACGTCATCATGTACCAGGGTAGCGGTATGCAGCATCTCGATCAGTGAGGCGGCTACGTAAGTACTCTCCCTCACCTCCCCGCTGGCTCCAGCTGAAAGGAATACAAAGAGCGGACGGATCTGCTTTCCCTTCTTTTTGTATATGTACCGGGTAATCGTATCAAGTAACAGTACCTTGCTTTTCAGGTACTCTTTGAATTTTTGGTCGAATGTTGTCAGGTCGCTGGCAACAGGAGCTTTGATCTGGTTCAGGGAGATCACACGATTGAGATTAGACGATAAAAATACAGTTTTTTCAACTGGTTGTAGTAGGTTAATCGGTAGAAAAGTGACACTTTTGTCTCTCTAATGAAGTTCCATGGCCGGTTTTCTCTTTCATGAAGTGGTGTTCGGTCCGGTACGCAGCCGGCGACTCGGACTCTCTCTGGGGATCAATCTCCTTCCCATACATTCCAAATATTGCTCTTTTAACTGTATTTACTGTGAGTGCGGCTGGACCCCTACCGCATCCGGAGAACCACCTGCTCTGCCTTCCAGGGAGGAGGTTCGATGGTATCTTGAGAAGCAGCTGAAACAACTGGCCGATGAAAATTACCTCCCCGATGCCATCACCTATGCCGGAAACGGAGAACCAACACTCCATCCCGATTTCCCCCGGATAGTTGATGATACACTGGAGCTACGAGACATACTGGCTCCTGAGGCTAAAGTAACACTATTGTCGAACGCCAGCTTACTGCATCAGGAGGATATTTTCCAGTCACTCCTGAAGCTCGACAACAATATCCAGAAACTCGATGGAGGTACGGAACGAATCTTCTCGCTGATGAACAATCCTGTTGACTCTATTAGTTTTGACTCCCTGATCGCCAACCTGAAGCGTTTCAAGGGAGAGGTAATTATTCAAACGATGTTCCTGCGCGGCCGGTACCGGGGTGAAGCGATCGACAATACTACAGATGCCGAGGTGGAAGCCTGGATCGGGAAGCTTCAGGAGATCAAACCCAAATCGGTGATGATCTATCCAATAGCCCGGGCTACGCCGGTACACGACCTGGAAAAAATTACTAACTTTGAGTTGGAGAAAATAGCAGAAAAAGTAAAGGCGAAGGGGATTATGGTGGAGGTTTATCAATAATGCCTACCCACCCCTAAATCCCCTGAAGGGGACTTGCTCCTCCCTTTGGGAGGATAAGACTGCGAAGCAGAGTAAGTCCCCTTTAGG
>CALCGJ010000270.1 GCA_937900965.1 uncultured Bacteroidota bacterium
TGCCTTGTGCCTCATGGCTCTTGCCTCATGCCTCATGTCTCATGCCTCATGTCTCATGGCTATTCCCTATTCCCTAATCCCTAATCACTAATCCCTAATCACTCTCTTCTCCGGCATCAGTAGTGAAAACAACACTGCCATCACAAACGCAAACACAAAACTCGCCAGACGTTCGGAGATACCGGTATCGGCTTCAAAGAGGTTTTTCCAGATGATTGTTCCGGTGGTTCCGCAGATAAGAGAGGCGTAAACTCCGGCCCGGGATGTTCGTTTCCAGAAGAGGATCAACAGCAGTGCCGGACCGAAACTCGATCCGATTCCCGACCAGGCATAGGAAACCAGGCTGTAAACGGTATCAGTCAGGGTGAGTGCCAGGAGGAATGCGGCAATACCAATAGCCAGGGTCAGCATTTTATTAAGAAGGAGTTTCTTCTTGTTGTCCATCATCACCCGCCTTAGTTTCCCAACAATATCCTCCCCCATTGAGGAAGAGGAGACAGTAAGTTCGGTGGCAGCAGTCGACATCATTGCAGAGATCACGCCGGAGAGAAGGAAGCCCGCCAGGATTGGGTTTACCAGGGTAAGCACCATCACAGGCAGGATCTTTTCGGAGTCGGCCGCAAGTTTCGCTCCTTCATGACCCAGGTATCCGTGCTGAACAAATGCAATCCCGAAGAGACCGATCAGAATGGCCCCTGCGTAGGCGAATATTGTCCAGGTAGTAGCAACCCATTTCGCTTTCCTGACATCCTTTTCATTGCGGATTGCCATCATGCGGGTGAGTAGCTGAGGCTGCCCGGTATAGCCGAACGCCCAGCTCAGACCGCTGAGGATGAACAACACAGCAGCCAGCCCTGTTTTCCCTTCTGTAAGGGAGAGATAGGCCGGCCCGGCAGCGTCGATGCTCTGGATGATTTGAATGTTGTACGACTCCGCGATAAAGAGTGCGATGATTGGAAAAACCACCAGCGTTATGATCATCAATACAGCCTGGAACACGTCAGTAACTACCACGGCAATAAAGCCTCCCATCATGCAATAGGTGATCACCACAACGGAGCCGATAATCACTCCCCATATCGGGTCCATTCCGAAGGTCTTTTGAAGAACTTTCCCCGCACCACTGAATTGAGCGGCAATGTAAAAGAGGAAAAAGAAGATGATGATTACTGCTGACAGTACACTGATGTTTCGTTCAGCCCCGGGAAATTTCCTGGCAATAAGGCTCGATACCGTCATCGCTCCTGTCTTTTCCGTCTCCCTGCGAAGCCGTTTAGCCATCACCTGCCAGATAAACAGGATCCCGATAACGCAACCGAGGGCTACCCAGATGGCTCCGATCCCTTCGGCATAAGCATGGCCGGTAAGCCCCAACAGCAGCCATGCCGACTCGCCTGTAGCACGTTCCGACAAAGCCAGGGCTGCACCACCAAACTTCTTGCCACCAATAACAAACTCTTCATTGGTCTTTGCACCACGCGAGTACCACCAGGCAATACCCATGGTGGCGATGAGATACAGAATAAATACTATTATCATAGTATAAAGTTAGATGTTAGAAGTCAGAAGTTAGAACTGGAAGTCAGAAATACGAAGTACGAAGTAATTTATATTCTTGTCATTCGTCATTCATGTTCATTCATGTCATTGGAAACTATTCATGTCATTCGTCATTGATGATCATTCTTGTCATTGACTTTAGCCTCCCGAGATCAAATGCAGCACCTGCACATCATCACCCTCCACGATCTCAGACGAGTCATAGTCCGGTTTTTCGATCAGTCTTCCGTTTATCTTAATGATCAACATCTTAAAGGTAAAATTCTTAACCTTCAGCAACTCCGTAACCGTCAGCCGATCCCCTTCCAATTCCTCAACTCTATTGTTTAATGTTATTCGCATTTCTCTTCTAGATTCTGGATTCTGGATGCTGAATCCTGGATCCTGGATAAATCCCTGATCCCTAATCACTAATCGCTAACAAAATCTCCACCACCACATTCGCCTGCATATTTGCTACCATCCCTACCCTTGGCGCCAGTGGAGGAAGTTCATCACTGATTTCACTAACCTCATCACCACAAACATGGATGTTATCAGATCGCCTGTAATGGATCAGATCGCTCTTCCCCCATCCTGCCATACCTAATCCAATTACCAGCGGTTTTTGTGGGAAAGCTTTCAGCATGGTATTAATCAGCATCTCCTTCTGATCGGCCAGGTCAAAGGCCTCAACAACCACATCACAGGATCCAAACACATCAGGAATAGTTTCCTGTGTCAATTTCTCTTCAACCTCTTCCACCACAATATCAGGATCAATCCGGCGAATGTTCTCCTTCAGGGCATCGGTCTTCATTTGTCCTACCTGATCGAGAAAAAAATACTGGCGATTCAGGTTGCCGGCGGTTACGATATCAAAATCTGCAATAACCAGTCTCCCCACCCCTACCCTCGCAAGAGCAACAGCACAGTTAGAACCGAGGCCTCCGCATCCGGCGATGCCAACGGTCTTTGTTTTCAAGTGCTTTTTGATCTGGTCGAAGGTCATATTTGTTTCAGGTTTCAGGTTTCAGGTTTCAGGTTTCAGGTTTCAGGTTTCAGGTTTCA
>CALCGJ010000271.1 GCA_937900965.1 uncultured Bacteroidota bacterium
ACACTGGTAAAAGTAGTTGGCTGGGCGAAGAGACAAGTTGGAAGCAGGAAGGTAATGAAAAGTATAATATAAAAGAAGGTGAATGATCTCATGACTTTATTGTGTTTGAGAGGATATCTTGGTAAAGATAATACATAAAATTCAACCTTTCATTCAAAAGATATAATCGGAATTCATTTCATTTTTTTCTTAACTTTGTCTCTTCCTATGTAGGAACATACTTACATATAAATTCACTCAGAACGCATCGCTTATGAGAAAGATTTACTTGTTATGGGTTGCTCTCTGTCTGTTTGTCGCTCCACAGGCATTCAGCCAACAGAAAACCATCACCGGGGCAGTCACAGAACTGTCGACCGGTTTTACCCTTCCGGGAGTCACAGTCCTGGAAAAAGGAACGCTTAACGGAACTGTTAGTGATGTTCAGGGAGTGTATTCCATTACCGTTTCCGATACGTCTAAATTACTGGTGTTTTCATACATCGGGATGAACACCCAGGAGATGAAAATTACGGAAACCGGGAGGTTGAATGTCCAGATGGAAAACGCCAACATCAACCTGAACGAGGTAGTCGTAATCGGGTATGGTGCAGTGAAGAAGAGCGACCTCACCGGATCTGTCGCCTCCCTTAACATGGAGAAGCTGAACGCGATCCCGGCTAATTCGTTCGATAAGAAGATGCAGGGACGGATCGCCGGTGTCCAGGTAACTCAATTGTCAGGTCAGCCGGGAGGCGCCACATCGGTCCGGATCAGGGGAGGCAACTCCATCATGGCCGGAAATGAACCTCTTTACGTGATCGACGGAGTGATCATGGAGGGACAACAGAACTTCTCCTGGATCGGGAGTCCTGCCGAAAACGGACTGAGTTCGATCAATCCCAACGACATTGAATCGATCGAGATTCTGAAGGATGCCTCTGCCACAGCGATCTATGGAGCGAGAGGAGCCAACGGAGTGGTGATCGTGACAACCAAACGGGGTAAAATGGGAAAAGGAACCCTCACCTTCAATGCCTATGTCGGCATCCAGCAAAAAACAACCGATATCAATGTGATGAACGCCTCGCAGTTTGGCAAACTCTATGACGATGCCGGTTTTGCAGCGGATTCAAACTACAAGCCTCTTTATCCTAACCCCGACTCCCTGGGAGTGGGTACTGACTGGCAGAAAGAGATCTACCGGGATGCCCTGATCATGAACTACTCCCTTACATTTGCCGGGGCAACCGAAAAGACGAATTATGCGGTGGGAGGAGATTATTTCGACCAGGACGGGATAATCTACGGGTCAGATTTCAAGCGCTATTCAGTGCGCTCCAACCTCGAGCAGCAAGTGTTGAAGCGGGTGAAGGTTGGCGCCAACGTATCTGTCACACGCACGGAAGCCAACACGGTTTCAACCGATACCCCCGGTGGTTTCTTCCCGGGAGTTATCAACACAGCGCTCACCTTCAGTCCCATCCTCCCTGTTTTCGACTCCACAGGCAACTACACCCTCACCGACCCGAATGCCGATGCCTGGTTGGATAACCCGGTTGCCGTAACCCGCACTGTACAGGCAGTGAGCAAGATCAACCGCGTGGTTGGGAGGGCATTCGTCGACTGGACCATCATCCCAAACCTTGTCTTCAATACGAGTATTGCAACAGATATTTATTCACAGAACCAGGATATGTATACCCCACGCACCGTTTTTTCAGGTTCGTTTAATGATGGCCAGGCGCGGTATGCTGCCACGGAATTTCTTACCTATATCTGGGAAAATACGCTCACCTATGCCAACACGTTCAAAGAGAAGCACTCCCTGAGTGTGATGGGAGGATATACATTTCAGAAAGTACAGGGCCGTACCTTTATCGATATTGCAACTGGATTCCCCAACGACATCCTGGGATATTACGGGATAGAAAATGCTGAAAATATCCCAACTATCTACTCCTCTTTCGGTGAATCAGCGATGGAGTCGATGCTTGGCAGAATCAACTATACGTTCGACAAGCGTTACCTCTTCACGGTCACAGGCCGGGTTGACGGATCGTCACGGTTCGGATCCAACAACAAATACGCATTTTTCCCCTCCTTCGCCTTTGCCTGGCGCCTTTCGCAGGAGAAATTCATCCAGGACCTGAAGGTTGTTTCCGACCTGAAGCTGCGTCTCAGCTACGGCCGCAGCGGGAACGACCGGATTGCCGATTATTCCTTCATCCGTACCATTGCCAACACAAGTTATTATTTCAACAACAGCTTCCTGGCTTCCGGATTTGCCCCCGATAACCCGGGAAACAACAACCTGAAGTGGGAGACTACCGACCAGTTTGATGCAGGACTGGATATCGGCCTCTTTGAGAGCCGCCTCACATTCACAGCCGATTACTACTACAAGAAAACCAACGACCTCCTGTTCTTTGCCGAGTTGCCATGGACCTCCGGGTATGCATCCTATATCAAGAATATAGGAAGCCTGAGGAACAGCGGATTTGAATTTGCCCTCTCTTCGGCCAACTTCGTGAATGCCTTCAAATGGAACACCGATTTCAACATCTCTTTTAACAGCAACCGGGTGCTGGATCTGAATGGAGAAGAGCTCTTCATCAACAACGACACCTACAAGCTGAAAATTGGAAGTTGGGCGGTCATCAGGGAAGGAGAACCTCTGGGAAGCTTCTGGGGACTTGAGTCGGACGGGATCTGGCAGCTGGCTGATGCGGCCGAAGCGGCGAAATACGGCGCCCAGCCCGGTGATTTCAAATACGTGGACCAGAATAATGACGGACAAATCAATGCCGACGACCGGAAGATCATCGGGCATGCCCTGCCAAAATTTTTCTGGGGATTTGGCAATACGATTTCTTTTAAAAACATCTCACTTCATATCTTTTTCCAGGGACAGCACGGCAACCAGATCCTCAACAGTAACCGTTTTGAACTGGAATCGGGCAATGGCCTCTCCAACGCTTCAGTCGACATGCTCGACCGTTGGACACCCGACAATCCAGGCAATGTTTACGCACGTGCGAACCGAAACGCCGACTACCTGCACATGTCGGATCGCTACCTGGAAGATGGCTCCTATGTGAGATTGAAAACCATTACACTATCTTACAACCTGCCTGCAAAATGGATGAATTCCATAAAAATTGAAGGCATCAAGCTCTATTTCACAGCCGAAAACCTGCTTACATTTACCAAATACACAGGTTTCGATCCCGAGGTAAGCCGGTACGGACAGGATAATACCCGGATGGGTTACGATTACGGAGGTTATCCGGCCTCCCGTTCATTCATTTTCGGTCTTACCTTAAATCTCTAGTACCATGGAAAAGACAAAAATCATAGGAATAAAGTCAATTGCATTCAGTCTGGTCGCACTGTTTTTCATCGCCTCATCCTGCAAGAAACAGCTCGAACTGGAACCTCATAAGATCTATTATGAGAACTTTTACCAGACGTCTGAAGATGCCGTGAGTGCAATCAATGCGGTGTATGATGTCCTCACCCAGGTCAACATGTACAACGGAAGTCTCTGGATGATACAGGATATCGGTTCCGACGACTGCAATGCACGTCCCACGCTGAACGACCCGAACCTCAGGGAGTTTCAGACATATGGCATTGGCGCCAACAACAATTACGTAGCCGGCATGTGGCAGGAGTCATACCTGGGCATCAGCCGGGCGAACATAGTATTGGAGAAGGTTCCGCCTATCAGCATGGACTCAGCCCTGAAACAACGGATTTTGGGGGAGGCCTTCTTCCTGCGTGGACTCTTTTACTTCAACCTGGTACGTCTTTACGGGGATGTCCCTGTGGTGTTAAAACCCACTTCCGCGAATCTCACCGACGAAGAGCTCTATCCATCACGAACTTCTTCAGAGAAGGTCTACGAACAGGTCAAATCCGACCTGCTCAATGCCTTACAGAGACTGCCGGACGCCTACTCATCCGGGGCCGATAAAGGAAGGACTACCAGCGGAGCTGCCCTTGGTGTGCTGTCGAAGGTCTACCTTACTCAGCAGGATTGGGTGGAGGCACTGGCTGCTTCAGGGACCATAATCGGATCGGGGACCTACAGCCTCTGGCCCGATTATACATTTAATTTTAAGGAATCAAAAGTAAACGGAGTCGAGTCTGTTTTCGAGGTGCAGTTCTATCGGAAGGTGACTTCTGAGAACTCACGGATCGTGATCAGCGGTTTGCCGGTACTGCCAGCCGTTTTCCCTGCCGGAGTGGGAATCATGGAGCCGACCACAGACCTGCTGGAAGGATTTGAAGAGGGAGACTACCGGAAGGAGGCCACTTTTTTCGATCATTACTGGAACTACACATTTGATCCCCACATCCAGAAACACTGGGACCGGGACGCCTATGACCCGGATGAAACAGGTCAGTCAGGTGCCAATTTTCAACTGATGCGTTATGCAGAGGTGCTGCTGATCTTCGCGGAAGCCGAAAATGAAGCCAACGGACCTACCGGGTTAGCCTACGATGCCATCAACCAGGTAAGGGCCCGCGCCCGGAATGGAAATCCGGATGTTCTCCCCGACCTGGCAGGACTTTCGCAGGATCAGTTCCGTGAAGCGGTTTTGCAGGAACGCAGGCACGAGTTTGTGAACGAAGGCCAGCGCTGGTACGACCTGGTGAGAACCGGTAATCTCATTGAGTTCGTCAAACGGGCCAAAGGGGATCAGTCCAATCCACAGCCACACAATTACCTCTTCCCGATCCCGCAACGGGAACGCGACCTCAACCACAACCTGACACAAAATCCCGGCTATTAAACATATGACCGCTCCATCCAACTTCAATAAATTTCCTGTCGTAAAGATGAAGGGAGAGAGACATCAGGCGCTGGCTGGCTGGGATGCGATAGGATCTGGGCTGAGGTATGCAGCTGATCAATTGGATGGTGAAAAGATTATCCTGGTGGTGGAGTGTTATCCCGGAGTAAACAGCGCAGAGGTGATACCGGAAATGGTTAACCGGATAAATCCCGATCTGACGGTTTATTCGGAAGAGATTTTCCTGACAAAGGAGGTGATTCATGAACTCACCCAACCTGACGCTACTGATGATCGCATCTTCGGATACATGACACGGCTTAACATGGAGGACTTCCTGGATCCTGAAAAGAGAGAACAGGTTAACGTCAGCATTTCATCCATCTCCACCGGGATTATCCTGGTCATCGGACCCGGGGCTTCATTGCTTGCCCCGGCATTTGATATACTGGTATATGCTGACATGCCCCGGTGGGAAATTCAGATGCGGATGCGCCGTAATGAAGTGGGGAACCTGGGGCTGGACAATACGGATACCGGGATGGAAGAGAGATACAAACGCGGTTATTTCATCGACTGGAGAGTTGCTGACCGGCTCAAAAAGCGACTGATGGATTCATGGGATTTTGTGCTGGATACAACCATCCCGGAGCAACCAAAGATGGTCCCAGGCACCTCCCTCCTGGATGCTTTAAAACAGACAGCGCATCAGCCGTTCAGCGTTGTACCCTTCTTTGATCCCGGGCCATGGGGTGGGCAATGGATGAAAGAGGTGTGTGACCTGGAGGAGGGACCACCCAACTATGCCTGGTGTTTCAACTGTGTTCCGGAAGAGAACAGCCTGTTGCTTGATTTTGGAGGGATCACCTTCGAGACACCAGCCATCAACCTGGTCTTTTACCAGCCGGTGCAGCTTCTGGGAAATCCTGTCCATGCCCGTTTCGGAGATGAGTTTCCCATCAGGTTCGACTACCTCGATACGATAGACGGAGGAAACCTGAGCCTCCAGGTACATCCGCTCACAGATTATATTCAGGAACATTTCGGGATCCACTATACCCAGGATGAGAGTTATTACCTCCTGGATGCCGGCTCCGATGCAGTGGTTTACCTTGGACTGAAAGAGGGTGTTGACAAAGAAGATATGATCAGGGATCTGGAAAAAGCACAAGATGAGGGGATATCCTTTGATGATGAAAAATACATCCAGCAGTGGCCGGTCAGGAAACATGATCATTTGCTGATCCCGGGAGGTACGGTACACTGTTCCGGCAGGAACGCCATGGTTCTCGAGATCAGTGCAACACCCTATATCTTTACATTCAAATTATGGGATTGGGGCCGCCTGGGAATGGACGGACGACCGAGGCCTATTAACATTGAACACGGGAAAAACGTGATTCAGTGGGACCGGACAACATCCTGGACAAAAGAGAACCTGGTGAACCGGATCGAACAAATGGCTGAAGGTCCCGGCTGGCGGGAGGAAAAAACAGGTCTCCATGAGCGGGAATTTATCGAAACCAGGCGGCACTGGTTTACCGGTAAAGTTTTCCATGAAACCCATGACGGTGTACAGGTGATGAACCTGGTTGAGGGACGGGAAGCCATCGTGGAGAGTCCTTCGAAACGGTTCACTCCATTCATTGTGCATTACGCCGAAACCTTTATCATACCTGCATCAGTGGGCGAATTTACTATCCGGCCTCATGGCGAATCGAAAGGAAAAGAGTGTGCCACCATCAAAGCATTTGTGCGGACCAATGCATGAACAATTGATTACAACAAGAGAAAAATACTCCTGTATCATGTCCAAAATTAACGAGCAGATCATGATAAAAAAAGCACTGACATTCATACTGACCTTCACCCTGGCCGTTTCCATGGGCCAGGAGGCCAAAAAGCCTGTAGATTACGTTGATCCTCTCATGGGCACTACCTTCGCCCGCTGGATGCTCTTCCCAGGGGTAAGCATGCCTTTCGGGATGGTGAAACTGAGTCCGGATAACCAGCGCAAAGGCTGGAAAGCCGGCTATGAATACAAGATCCATAATATTTCCGGCTTCAGCCACCTTCACTCCTGGACCATGGGCGGGTTACTTACCATGCCGGTTACCGGCAAGCTGCACATCGTACCGGGGACAGAGAAGGATCCCGATCTTGGTTACAGGTCGCGGTTCTCGCATGAAAATGAAACAGCAAAACCTGGTTACTATTCAGTCTTCCTGGATGATTATAGGATCAACGTGGAATTAACTTCATCCACACGGGCAGGATTTCAACGGTATACGTTTCCGGAATCCGAAACAGCAAGAATTCTGATTGATCTGCAGATACCTACCGAATACGCGTATGAAATTTTCGAGGCAAAGATCACGAAGGTAACAGATACTGAGATCCAGGGTTATTCTGTTCAGCAGAGCCTGCGTGGGGCAAACTATAATGAATACACGTTACATTTCGTCATGCGGTTCAGCAGGCCCTTTGATTCATTCAACGGATGGCTTGATGATGAAATCCTGTATGATACCGATGAAATCTGGAATATCTTTGGGGACAATGATATCGGAGCATTTGTAACCTACCAAACGAAAGAGGGGGAGCAAATCGAAGTGCAAACCGGGATCTCGCTGGTGAGCATCGGCCAGGCCAGGCTGAACCTGGGAACTGAGATGGATCCGTTTGACTGGGATTTTGATGCCTGTGTGAAATACAGCCAGGATACATGGAATGAACTGTTAAGTAGTATTGAGGTGGAGGGGGGCAGTGAGACCGATATGAAAAAGTTCTACACCAATATGTACAGGGCTTATGCCAGTCGGACCACCTGGAGTGATGTGAACGGGAAGTATGTGGACATGTATGAGAAGGTACAGCAGGTGGAGGATCCTGAGTCGCCGGTTTATGGCTGTGATGCCTTCTGGAATACCTTCTGGAACCTGAACCAGCTCTGGACACTTCAGCATCCCGATATTGCCAATAAGTGGGTAAGGTCGCTGCTTGAGATCTATGACAAAGGGGGCTGGCTTCCCAAAGGACCGACGGGTATCGAGTACTCAAGCATTATGGTGGCTTCACACGAGATTCCATTGATGGTGAGCGCTTATCAAAAGGGCATCAGAAATTATGATATTGACAAAATGTATAAAGCGATTCACCACAACCAGATGGAACAGGGGAGGCTGCATGAGGGAGGCGGGATGGTGGGGAACAGGCATCTGGAATCATACATGAAACTGGGATTTGTTCCGAATGAAGAGGGCCCGGTCTCCAACACACTGGAATATGCCTACGACGACTGGACTGTAGCCCAGATGGCCAAAGCGCTTGGCAAAGAGTCTGATTACAAGACTTTCATGAAAAGGGCTTTGAATTACAAAAATGTCTTCAACCCCGACCTGGGTTATGTGTGGATGAAAAATTCGGACGGCACCTGGGCAGAAGACTTTTCACCGTATGGACATTCTGTCTTTTTAGGACCCGGATTTGTTGAAGGGAACGCCTGGCAGTATACCTGGTTTGTGCCGCACGACCAAGCCGGTTTGCTGAAACTACTGGGAAAAGAGGAGTACATTTCACGCCTGGAAGCCGGGTTTGAGAAATCGTTACCACACCGGTTCAACTCCGAACACCTGGATGCAAACGGCTTGATCGGGGTAGGCATCCTGCCCATCAACCACGGCAATCAACCCAACATGGAGGCCGCTTACCTCTTCAATCACGCCGGGGCTCCCTGGATGACACAGAAATGGGTACGGGAGATCCTCTATGGATTTTATGGTGATGGAATCGATGCCTGGCCGGGTGATGAAGACCAGGGACAGATGGGCGCCTGGTACGTGATGAGTGCAATGGGGCTTTTCGAGATGGATGGGGGCGCTTCAGTTGATCCCATCTATGAGATCGGAAGCCCGATTTTTGAAAAAGTGATCCTTCACCTGGATACCAACTACTATACAGGGAATGAGTTCGTGATCGAAGCGAAAAACAACTCCTTTGAGAACAAGTACATCCAATCGGCAACATTGAACGGGAAGAAGCTGGAGAAGCCTTGGTTTTACCATAAAGAGCTGGTACAGGGCGGGAAGCTGGAGCTGATTATGGGACCGGAACCCAACAAAAAGTGGGGAAGCCATCCGGAAGATGCTCCGCCCTCTTTGAGTAATCTCTTATCACAGGAAGAGATTGATACGATTATGGCGTACGACAAATTTGCAGAAGATATGGAAGCCTGGAATAAAGCGGTCAGAGCGTATTACTACCACAAGAAAGAGCATTTTGAGTTGCTTCCGGATACGGAACATGAGATCATCTTCCTGGGGAACAGCATCACCGACAATTGCGAGTGGGCTGAACTTTTTCAAGATCCCAATGTGAAAAACAGGGGCATCGGGGGCGATGATACGGATGGCATCCTGGAGAGGTTGGAGGAGGTTACATCCTCCCGCCCGGATAAAATATTCCTGATGATCGGAACCAATGACCTGGCATATGGGAAAACGGTTGCACATGTGCTGGAGAACTACCGGAAAATTATTGAACAGATACGGAAGGACTCACCCACTACATTGCTTTTCATCCAGAGCGTTCTTCCCGTGGAGGATGCTATCCACTATACTCGCCCAACAGCTTCCATCATGGAAATAAATAAACGATTGGTGGAACTGGCGAAAGAATTTAACCTGGAATACATCGATCTCTTCCCCCTGTTTGCCACCAGTGAGAACAAACTGAATCTGGATTACAGTCTGGATGGACTTCACCTGAACGGGAAAGGGTACGAGGTATGGAAAGAAATGATTGAAAAATTGCTGAAAAGAAAAGATGAATGAAATCAAATTATTAACATATGAAATATATAGCAAATCAATGCCTGGTTATACTCCTATTGATAGCTACGGCTCTTCTGTTTGCTGCATGTAACAGCATACAAAAATCAGATGAGGAGAATCAAACTGGAAATGATTCTGTTTATGTCGACACGGCATTCATGGAATTTTTCGCCCGTGATTGCTGCGGAGTTACCGGCTCAGATGGCTTTTATTCGGTCCTGCTGCCCGATGAACGGACCGTATGGATCTTTGGCGACTCGTTCCTGGGAATCGTGAACCCCGATGGCACCAGGGAAAAACGATCGCCGGTCTTTATCAGGAATGCGTTTGCCGTGCAGGATGGGGATTCACTGAGGAGTTTGTACCAGGTCATCGACGGCTGGGAATCTTCCCTGGTGATTCCCCCTGATGCCGTTAAAGGGACAGAGTTTTCGGAAGACTCCTTATGGTACTGGCCCGGAGATGGGTTTGTTGAAAACGGGAAGCTCAAGGTCTTTATGACGGCATTCTACCAGGCCGATACAGGAAACTGGGGATTCGCATGGACCGGAGCTAACCTGGCTACCTTTTCGCTGCCCGGACTGGAACTTGAAAAGATAGACCACTTCGATTATCCCGGCGAGGTAGAGGTCCACTGGGGGCATGCCGTTTGCGATGAGGCTCCCGATTATACCTATATTTATGGTGCCGGGGATAAATTTCCCTATGTGGCACGTGCTCCTAAAGGAGAGATTCTGAAGCCCTGGGAGTTCTACACCGGCAGCGAATGGGTGAATGACTCACGGCTTGCCAAACCTATGACAGATTGGAAAGGGTCTGAACAGTTCAGCGTGATCAAACTGAAAGACAAGTATGTTCTCCTGACCCAGTGTGGTGAGTTTCTGGCCAGCAGCCTCTGCTCAGCCACATCGGATCTGCCCTATACCGGATGGGAAAACAAAAAGGAGTTATGGGAAATTCAACCCCTGAAACGGGTAAAAGACCTCTTCGCATACAACCCGGTTGCTCATCCGCAGTTTATGGAGGGGGACGACCTGCTGGTTTCCTATTGTGTAAACAGCTTCAACCTGGATGACCTGTTTGAAGATGCAGGTAAATACCGGCCTGTTTTTATCCGGGTACCAGTTCATTTGATCCTTAAGGATTAAAACAGAGGACATTCCAAAATGTCACAATGCTGAAAATCAGTTTTACCCCATCCCTAAAGGGAGCCTGATTTTCAGCACCTTCTCCTTTTAGAGACGGGGTAAAAAGCTAATGAAAAGTAAAACTTTTATACCATGAAACCAATATTACTATTTGTATTATTACTGCTTCCGGGCATTCATTTATCGGCTCAGGATCAACTTGTCCTCGAATCAGAATATTTGAACCAGCCTGATACCGTTTGGGTATTCACTCCCGGCAATTATGATTCCATACCAGGCAATGAGTTCCCGCTGGTCTATCTGCTTCACGGTTGGAGCGGCAACTACCGTCAATGGGATGAGATCATGGATTGTCAGGCCTACGCTGATAACTATGGCTTTATCATTGTATGTCCGGATGGCCTGTATGATTCCTGGTATCTTAACAGTCCTGTTGAAACGGAAAATCGATACGAAGATTTTTTTCTGGAAGAGCTGATGCCGTTAATTTCAAAAACATACCGCTGCCGGGAGAATGATATTTTCATCACAGGTTTGAGTATGGGAGGCCACGGGGCTCTTTATCTCTATGTGCAAAACCTTTCCCTGTTTAAATGTGCCGGAAGCCTGAGCGGACTTCTCGATTTGAATTCATGGCGTGATTATTATGGTATTACCCGTATTCTCGGACTCACAGGAACAGATCATGATGAACAGGTTTTACGGGCGTATTCTGTGGCCGGGAAGGCAGGCAATATAAAGTCTGCAGGTAAGGAGATCATGTTGAGCTGTGGTACCGAAGATCCTTTTTATGGGATAAATATTGAATTTATTACGGCCTGTAAGAAGATGGATATACCGGTTCACTTTATCGAAACTCCGGGAGCTCACAATATGGACTACTGGCGCTCAGCCATTGGCGCTCAGTTTGATTTTTTTATGGGGATGGCATGGGAGGAGAAATAACAGGATCGAGGTTGCTTCACCTTCGCCTGCGGCTCGGTTCGCAATGACAGCGGTGGTTTTCCTCAAAACTCCCGCTCGCTCTCAATGGTATAGATAAAGCTGTCGGCCCGGTAATATCCCAGGTTATATTCAACAGGTCGTCCACCAGGATCGTATACAAAACGCTTTCGTTTCAATATTGGATCTCCGGGATCCATTCGTAGTTTTTCGGCCAGTGTTTTATCGGCAACATCAGCGCTGATCTCCTCTTTAGAAAGTTTGACAATGACGGAGTGATCCTTTTCCAGGATATCGTACAGGGGCCTTGAAAAGTCCTCTTTCCCGGTCAACCCTACCCGGGGATGGAAATATGAGATGAAGTAGACAAACGGATAACTCTCTTTGCCCCTGATTCGCTCCAGTTTCATCACTTTCCTCCCTCCCGGGATTTTGAAAAATCTGGCAATTTCTCCCTCTGCTTCAATCCAATCAATCTCCAGGGTAAAATTCCTGATTTTTATCCCTTTCGCCTCCATCTCCTGGGAGAAGCTCAGCCAGTTGTGTATCCGGGTGTTGACGCTTCGGTCGGCTAAAAAGGTTCCAACACCTTTTTTCCGGATCAGCAATCCTTCATAGACCAGTTTGTTCAGCGCCTGGCGTACGGTATTCCGGGAGGTGCCAAGCTGTTTGGCAAGTGTGGCCTCATTGGAAAACAATGCCTTATCGCGGGATTCCTGATTCTCAATCATCCTCCGGAACAGCTGTTCAACCTGGGCATGAAGAGGGACAGGGCTTTTATGATCAATAGTAAACCTTACGTGTTCTTCTCTCTCTGTCTTCATCACAGCTTGATCAGTTTTTTGACGTGGTTATCAACTCTGAAGAAATACATCCCTGCAGGAAAAGCATCCAAATCAATAGTGACCTTATGGGTGCCGGGATTTAATTCTCTATTAAAAAAGGATGTTATCCTGATGCCCTGGGGATTATACAGTTCAAGGCTTACGAACTGTTCCTTCAACAGGGATAATGCAACCGTTGTTTTATTCAGAACCGGGTTGGGAATATTCTGATGCAATACCACCTCCTCTTTTTTGCCAGGATTTTGCTGAGAGATGCTGTTCAGGATAAAGGATGAGTCAATCATCTCAAAAGGGACCCTGATAAATGTGGGACGGTATAGTTCGACATTGTTGAATATCTGCCAGAAATCTCCGTTTGAATTGTAAGAGACAAGCAATTCATCCTGTTCATTGAACTGAGGGTGTGCCCATGCATTATAGGTAAACATATCAGGAAATGGCAGGGGAGTGCTGTATATCTCCGTAAAGTTTTCCCAGGGTCCTTCCGGAGCATCAGCTGTGAGGGTATAGATCTTTGTCCCCAACCAGATCTGCTGCGTTAGCATTACGTATTTTCCCTGGTGTTTGAAGGCAGCATATTGTTGGGATACCTGCTGAAAGGTAATCCATGCCGATGTGGTGGCATCGGTCGACCACCCACTTCCGTTATAGAACTCCCACGGGGCTGAGAGGTTGCCGGAAGCAACCCGGGCAAGGTGGGCATTTGCCACATTGTTCGGCCCATCCCTTCTTCCGTAGATATATGTATATCCTCCGTCAGCCAGCAACTGGTTTCCATACATGACACCATTCAGGTCATGGTAAGGAAGCACCTCCATGAAGAGGAGTTCCAGTTCCGGATAACTCATGTATACCAAATAGGTGTTGTGGAATTCAAAATTCCATCCCGGGGGACCGTTGTTGGTGATGAATTCCGACATAAAGAGTTTGAGTGTGTCATTCTCCAGCATTCCATGTTCGGGCCAAAACCAGGAAGAGTCGGGTAGAGGTGGTGGGATAAAATCCATGGGTGCATCAAACGTGCCATTAAACTTTGCCATGAGTGAGTCCCCCAGTTGGAGGATGGCACAGTTCCTTATCATATGAGCACCCGGAGCGATGGAGCTGTCGGGCAAAGCTGTACCGATGAAGCTGTCTCCGAAAAGCCATAGGGTATTCCCATCCGGCAGTGCAACCGAATAGGTAGCATCGCCGGCGATCCAGCCTCCGCAATCGCTCCGGAGAAGCGCGTTAAACAGCGAATCCCTGGTAACCTGCGTGAAGCAGTTACCAAGGATCAGGCTGAATAATATCAGTAGTGTAGCCTTTATTTGACAACGAATTTTTGAACGGTACTTTCAGAACCCGATTGTAGTCTCAGGAAATAGGTGCCTGTTGCAAGCTGGCTGATATTCAGGGTGTTTTCACTCTTCAGCAGCCGGTTAGTCAGCAGTGTGCGACCTCTCAGATCGATGACAGAGGCGGTCACGACATTGTTTTCATACTGATTGAAACGAATATTCAGCAGGTCGGATGCCGGATTCGGGAAAAGGCTTACATTGGCTCTGCCAAGCAGGTCGTCTACACCGACAGAGATGGCGGTGATCTCAATTGGATCGCTTACGTCATCAGCCGGGTTGCGGTCCCAGTAATCCTCGTCACCGATAGCATAACGCAGATAGAAAGTCCCTACCTGATCGTCTGTAAAGATGATTGGCTGGATATATAGGGAATCAAAATAGACCATGCTGGCCTCGCCGTCGGTTTTGGCACCCCACCAGTAATATCCCGGAGGGGGTGGGATTGAGTCGGTCAGAGTTTGTGAATGCGAAGCACTGTAGATCAGAATTCCACCGTTATCATAGCCGGCTTCAGTGGTCTTGATGAAATAGATAATGCTGTCATGTACGGTCCATCCAACCGGGAGTTGGATGCCAAAAAGGCCGATATCGTGAAGGTCGGGGTTGGTCCAGTCGTTATCAGGATTTCCGTCATCCTGGGCGCTGAGCCATACGTTGAAATAACTGTTGATCGCAACGGTTTCCGGTTGGAAAATATTCCTCCATTCATAACATCCTGCAAAAAACAGGGTGGCAAAGAGAATCACGATCAATGATCTGGTGGTAAACATCTTGTTCATAAGATACAATATTTGGTGAATACTATGTGTAAATGTTCATACATATAAGCAAACAAAGTTAATACTTATTTCACAGGAATGCTAACTATTTAACAGAAAATATTCACAAACTATACAGCAGCTTTATCTCATCCGCCCACAGAGTTTCATCCGGGGTTTCGAGGATCAGGGGCATGTCATCGAACCTGGGGTCGTGCATGATCCGTTTGAACGGGAGCAACCCGAGAGTCCCTTTCCCGATGCTTTCGTGGCGGTCGACCCGACTTCCGAGTAGCTTTTTGGCATCATTGAGGTGCATCCCCTTCAAGTAATTGAAGCCAACAACCTCTGCGAAATGGGTAAACGTTTCGTCAAAGCCCTTGTCGGTACTCAGATCATAACCGGCAGCAAACGAATGACAGGTGTCAATGCAGACACCCACCCGGCTTTTGTCCTCAACGTGATCGATCATGAAGGCGAGTTGTTCAAATTCAAACCCGAGATTACTCCCCTGTCCGGCTGTGTTTTCGATGACAGCGGTTACACCTTTTGTATTACCTAAAGCGATGTTGATCGAATCGGCTATCAGCTTCATGCAGTCTTCATCAGAGATCTGTTTCAGTGTGCTTCCAGGGTGGAAGTTGAGGAGTTCCAGCCCCAGCTGTTCACAGCGTTGCATCTCATCAAGAAAGGCGTTACGCGATTTTGCAAGCATGGCGGCATCCGGGCTCCCAAGGTTGATCAGGTAACTGTCGTGTGGCAGGATGTACTCAGGAGAGAAGCTGTACTTCTCACAGTTTGCTTTAAATGCACGGATGTTTTCGGCTTTAAGTGGCGCCGATACCCATTGCCGCTGGTTTCTGGTAAAGAGGGCAAATGCTTTCGCTCCGATATCGTGGGCATTCACAGGGGCGTTGTCCACACCTCCCGATGCGCTGACGTGGGCTCCGATGTATTTCATAGCTCAAGGATTAAGATGCAAGTATAAGGAAAATTGTGAAATGCCGGATAACTGGATAACTGGATAACTGGATAACTGGATGACTGGATAACTGGATAACTGGATAATTGGATACCAGATGCCGGATATTTCTGTGCCTTGATGCCTTGATGCCTTGATGCCTTGATGCCTTGATGCCTTCATGCCTTCACGGCGAATTCTGTTTGCAAGAAAAACCATGTATCTTTGAACTACATTAAGCATTACCCCATGAAACGAATCTATACAATTTTCCTCCTCTTGATCTATATAGGCATCTCATCGGTTTTTTCTCAATTTCAACCATTGACCGGGAATGAACTTCCTGGTGCCGTTGTGGTCAGTACTAACAACTATACCCCTGAAACCCTCTGGAACTATAACGGTAGCGGAGCCCCGGTGATTTCTGAATATGGCTTCACCGCTCTGTTGGTACAGAAATTCATGGTTGGGATGGAGGACTTCAAACTTGAGGCATACCTTATGAATTCTCCCCAGGCCGCATTCGGGATGTACTCTACCAATATACTTGGGTGTAAGGTGCAGGATTCTGTCACTTCTTACGATTGCCTAACCCAGTATCAGTACCAGTCGGCCTATGGGCGCTACTACATCATCATTACAAATCAGTCGGGTTCCTCCACTGCCCAAAACTTCAGCTTCATCATCATGCAGAAATGGATGCTGCTCAATCCACAGACACCGCTGGAATTGCCATCTGTTTTCAATGCACCGGCGTTTGCCAAAAACCGAAACCAGATAGATTTCGTTAGCGGTATGTTGGGGATGCAGAACAGCTTGCTTGGTTGGGAGAACCTGATTGTACGGGTACGCCTTGCTATGTATGCCGTCATCCTTCCCGATCCCCGCGGGCAAATTTATTTTGCCCGGATATCTTTCCCTACTCAAGCCGACATGTACAATTTCCTTACCAACGCAAAGCTGATGGAAAACGGCGTTCCCATCCAGGCATATAATGATTATGGCTTCCTTTTCCGGGAGTTTGTACAGGCTGATCTCGAAACGCCTCTGACCATTTTCTTCCTGCAGAGCTCAATCCCGATAGCTATTGCGGAGGTGACGGAAGAATGAGAAGGACAAGAATAGATAGAGGGACGAGTTTGTGGTGTGGGTGGTGAAGGTAGTGAATGTGGTGATGGCGGTGATGGTGGAAGATATGGGATTAATTTAGATGATTTTTTGAATATCCTTTCATTGATTTTTTTGTTCGGTGTTGTTTACCTTTTGACCCTTTTCCGGATTAATGTCAAAAAATACTATGACATTATTTCGGAGAAAATTTCGCATCGAATCTGCACGTAGACCAGGATTCGATTATGCCACAACTGGTCATTATTTTTTCACAATCTGTATAAAAAACCGACATCCTGTTTTTGGATCAGTCTACCAGAAAAAAATGTTGCTTTCATTATCGGGTAAACTTGCTTGGGAGTGTTGGCGAAAAATTCCTTATCATTACCCGGGTGTTAGATTGGGATCTTTCATTGTGATGCCTGATCATGTTCACGGGATTATTATCCTTTCCGATCAATACACAAACATTGAGGAGAATCCCAAGCTTATGGGCGCCACAGGCCGCATTCCGACTTTAGGAAACGTGATCGGCTCTTTCAAATCGGCCGTAACAAAAAAAATCCACGAAACCGGGTACCCTGGTTTTAGATGGCTACCTCGATACCATGACCACATCATCCGGGATGAACACGAACGGATCCTGATCGAACGATACATCCCCAACAACCCACGACGGTGGCGTGATCCATCATCGTAAAGACGGGGCATGCCCCGTCTCTACGTCCGGGATCCATCGTCATCCGTGATCCATCGTCGTCCGTGATCCATCATCGTCCGTGATCCATCGTCGCCCGTGATCCATCATCGACGTACGGGATCTATCATGGTAAAGACGGGGCATGCCCCGTCTCTACGGCATGCCCCGTCTCTACGGCATGCCCCGTCTCTACGG
>CALCGJ010000272.1 GCA_937900965.1 uncultured Bacteroidota bacterium
TCGTCCTTCATCCTGCCGGCAAGCTGGCCACAAGCGGCATCAATATCTTTCCCGCGACTCTGGCGGATATTTACCACCATATTGCGTGATTCAAGGAAATCACGGAACTCTTTCATCCGCCTCATCTCAGATCGTTTAAAATCAAGGCCCTCAACCGGATTAAATTCAATCAGGTTAACCTTCACAGGAAAGTTCCTGCAAAACTCCGCCAGGGATTTGGCATCAACAAGCGTATCATTGAAATCTCTAAGCAGAAGGTATTCTATCGTAAACCGTTTTCCGGTCTTGTTATGATAGTATTTTAAGGCTGCAACCAGTTCGGAAAGAGGGTAGCGTTTATTGAATGGGATAATCAGATCCCTTTTCGTATCGGTAGCGGCGTGCAGCGAGAGAGCAAGATGTGTCCTGAGCTGATCATCGGCCAGTTGCCGGATTACTTTCGGAACCCCTACTGTGGAGATGGTAATCCGCTGGGGAGACATTCCAAGCCCTTCTTTACCCGTTATGATATCAATCATTCTTTTTACATGCGGATAATTAAAAAGGGGTTCACCCATCCCCATCAGAACAATGTTGGAAAGGGGGATTTGATGGTTTTTAACAGAAGCTTCATTAAGTTTCCATACCTGGTCAAACATCTCAGCGGCAGTGAGGTTCCGGTTTAAACCAAGTGTGGCCGTGGCACAGAATGTACAACCCAGTGCACAACCGGCCTGCGAAGAGATACACGCTGTAGAACGCCCGTCAGATGGAATCAGAACACTTTCTATGACAGTGTTATCATGAAGCCGACAGATAAACTTCATTGTACCATCTATGCTTTGCTGGTGTCTGATCTCCTGCGCTACCTCAAAGGTATATGTGTCAGCAAGCCTGTTTCTGAGAGAGAGTGTAAGGTTAGTCATCTCTTCAAAAGAGCGGCATCCTTTTTTCCAGAGCCATTCATAAACCTGCTTTGTACGAAAACGTTTCTCGTGGATGGAGGATAGAAAATCTTCCAGTTCATCATGTGTGAGAGAGCGGATATCCGGCTTTTGATTACCACTCATCTGTTTTCTCCTCCACAGGCTTCATCTTCTCAATCAGAGTGGTACTGAGTCGCTGCATCGTAGTATCCACCTGAAAGAGATAATTGTTCCATAGTGGATTATATGCCGGGTCCTCTTTGTTCAACCATTTTTCAAGTGGAAAACGGGAGGCCCCTTTCAGGTTAAAATCGGTCAGAGTGTATCGATACCTGTTATCTTTAAATTCAAGACGTATAGTGTAAACAACCAATCCAGCGTTGAGTCTTGTTCCATTGTCGTCAGTAATATAAATGTTCATCCGGCCTGTCCCGGCCAGTTTTCCATTCACTTTGTCCTGAATGTTAAAGACCGAAGTGGGGTTGGTGTAGTAATAGTTGAACCACTCCATCGCTTTGTTATAGAGATAACCCGGATCTCCTTTTTCCTGAATTACCTCCCTGTACATGATCATCCTGGAATCAGGATCGATAGGAACGTTTGGAGTTTCTGTCATCTCCTGAGCCGGGAGTCGGACGAAAGAGAGGAAACAAAGGGCAATCAGAGAGGTGTAAAGAGCATTTTTCATATTCATGTATTTTAATAAGCACAATATTATTAAATCTTAACGAGACAATCCTGTGAATAGTCTTAAATTTTTCCCTCCAAATGAAAAAAAAAGCTGCCAGAAATTCTGACAGCCTCTTTTTGATATACATGAGTTGATTAGTACATTCCACCCATTCCACCCATATCCGGGTTCATTGGGGGCATCCCCGGTTTTTCTTCCTTGATAGAGACAAGCACACATTCGGTTGTCAGCAGCATGCTGGCAATTGAAGCTGCATTTTCCAGTGCAACACGAGCCACTTTTGTAGGATCGATCACACCAGCTTTTAACAGGTTCTCATACTCTTCGGTACGAGCATTGAAACCGAAGTCGTCTTTGCCCTCTTTCACCTTCTGTACAATTACTGAACCTTCCAGTCCGGCATTAGCTACAATCTGACGGAGAGGCTCTTCCAATGCCCTCTTAACGATTTTAATACCTGTAGTTTCGTCTGTATTGTCACCTTTCAGTTTCTCAATAGCTTTGATAGCACGCAGATAAGCAACACCACCACCAGGAATGATTCCTTCTTCGATAGCTGCACGTGTAGCGTGAAGAGCATCGTCAAAACGATCTTTCTTCTCCTTCATTTCAACCTCAGATGCAGCACCTACATAAATAACAGCAACACCGCCGGCCAGTTTTGCCAAACGCTCCTGCAGTTTCTCCTTGTCATAGTCTGAAGTTGTTTTTTCAATCTGGGCTTTGATCTGGTTGATCCGGCCCTGGATATCTTCTTTTTTCCCATGGCCATTGATAAGAGTTGTATTCTCCTTATCGATGGTCACCTTTTCGGCTTCACCAAGGTAATCGAGAATAGCGTCTTCCAGTTTGTATCCTTTCTCTTCGCTGATCACGGTACCACCAGTTAAAATGGCGATATCTTCCAGCATCTCTTTTCTTCTGTCACCAAAACCAGGAGCCTTTACAGCTGCAACCTTAAGTGTTCCACGAATTTTATTTACAACCAGGGTTGCAAGGGCTTCACCTTCCATATCTTCGGAGATGATTATCAAAGGACGTCCTGACTGAACAGCTTTTTCGAGGATGGGGAGCAGGTCTTTCATCACTGAGATCTTCTTATCGTAGATCAGGATGTAGGGATTTTCAAACACAACTTCCATCTTCTCGGTATCTGTCACGAAATAGGGAGAGATATAACCACGGTCAAACTGCATTCCTTCCACTACTTTCACAGTGGTTTCAATGCCTTTTGCCTCTTCAATTGTGATAACACCCTCTTTCTTCACCTTGGCCATAGCTTCGGCGATCATCTTTCCAATGAAGCTGTCGTTGTTAGCGGATACGGAGGCAACCTGTTCGATCTTCTCCATGCTATCGCCAACTTCTTTGGATTGAGCTTTCAGCGAAATGAGGACTTCAGCAACCGCTTTATCGATCCCTCTCTTGAGATCCATAGGGTTTGCTCCGGCTGTTACATTCTTAAGGCCTGTTGTAAATATAGATTGAGCAAGTACTGTAGCAGTGGTTGTCCCGTCTCCGGCAATATCACTGGTTTTTGAAGCGACCTCCTTCACCATCTGGGCGCCCATGTTTTCAACTGCATCCTGCAGATCAATCTCTTTTGCAACTGTAACACCATCTTTGGTCACTACCGGTGCACCATATGATTTTTCAATGATAACATTGCGACCTTTAGGTCCCAGTGTTACTTTAACTGCATTGGAGAGTGCATCAACTCCTCTTTTCAGTCCGTCTCTTGCTTTTACGTCAAATATAATATCTTTTGCCATTTTAATTCAATTATAGGTTTATAATCAGGTTATTTCCAAATGTTTATGAAGATCAAATGACAGCAACTACGTCAGACTCTCTCATGATCATATAGTCCACACCATCAACAGTGATCTCGGTTCCGGCATATTTGCCGTACAGTACTTTGTCGCCAACCTTTACAGTCATCGGCTCATCTTTTTTCCCGGGACCTATAGCTACAATGGTTCCTTTCTGGGGTTTCTCTTTTGCAGTATCAGGGATAATAATCCCTCCGGCTGTTTTCTCTTCTGCCGGTGCCGGCTCAACTAATACCCGGTCAGCCAACGGTTTGATGTTCAATTTTGCCATATCGTATTTAATTAAAGTTAAACATAAAGAAATTTCCATGTTTCATGTGCACGGCAAATGTCATATTTCGTGCCAAAGCTCTTTTTGCTTAGAAAGAAAAAAAAATGTCAGAACTTTCTGACATTCTGACATTATTTCCTGTAGAGACGAGGCATGCCTCGTCTCTACAGATCATTCGTTTCTATCCGGAGGCGCTTGAAAATCATTGATTGGAGTAGCATTCTCATCAATCTGCTTCTGGATCTCACTCTGCTGAACCGATGATGATCCCTGATCCTTAGGGATTACAAAGATCGAAAAGAGGCTGAGAACCAATAGAACAATGGCTAGCGTCCAGGTTGATCTTTCCAGGAAGTCAGTTGTCTTTCTGACGCCCATATACTGGTTTGATGAAGCAAAATTGGATGCAAGGCCTCCTCCTTTTGAGTTCTGGACCAATACAACAAGAACCATCAGCACGCAAGTGATCAGGATCAGTACCGAGATTAAAATATAAAAACCCATCGTTTTGAAATTACGAATTATGAATTACGAACTACGAAATGAACTGCAAATGATTGCCTCATATCTTAATTGTCAGATTGTTGCTTAACCCTCAGCTCTTCAATTCGGGCTGCAAAGTAACTACTTTTTTCCGGGAAAAGCAAACATAACTTCTCATAAATCCGGATTGACTTCCCTGTACTGCCCTGTTTATAATAAAGAATGGCTAATGTTTCACTAACGATCTCATCCTCTTCCCGGGCATCCTTCAACGTAGGTTGTGAGGGTTTAAGAAAGACAGTTCTGGGAGAGGAGATCCTGGGCTCTTCCCGGATGAATTTCTCAATCAACTCCTCTTTAGACAATGGTCCTGGCGCTTCAACTGAAAATTTCACCCGCCGCTTGTAAGACAACTCAACAAGCGGAATGACAGGTTCTGCCATAGGATCCGTTTCCCGGTATTCACCATGTTCTTCTGCAATCTCCTTCAATCTCTGGTGTACAATCTCGAGTAGTTTCTCACGTAATGTATTCTCATCTTTATGGTCCTCACTCCCAGGGATCACAGGTTTGAATCCAATGCGCAGCGGAGGTGGTGCCGTGGTGCCGTGGTGGGGTGGTGCCGTGGTTCCGTGGTGGGGTGGTGCCATGGTGCCGTGGTGGAGAGGAGGTGGAAGTTGGATTGGTGATGCAGGCTTTGGCGGCTCAATTGGTTTAGGATGAACAGTGGGCTTATGAGGTACAACGGATTTGGCAGGTGCTGCAGGATTAACACGTATTGCCGGTTTTGAAGATATCTCAGTTTTTGGATGTGTAAGCCGGTATCTGTCGATCAGTCTTTTCAGCTGACGCCGGTCTGCTGCATAGGCCGATGCCCTCTTAAGCTGTACAGGGTACTGTGGGTGCTCCTCTGCATACAGGTTTAAAGCATATAGTAAATGGGCCGTCTGGCAAAAGGGGTAGTCTTTCTGCAGCTCTTCAAATTGCTTCAGACTTTGTGCATCTACTGCACCCGGATTATTAATATAGGCCAGGAAATCCCTGCTTTCCATCTCTGTTTACTTGTTTCGGTTACCAGTTTACAACGGCTTTGTTAAAAATATCCTGCACAAGTTGTTCGTTGATCTCCTGGATCAGATCATCCTGAACCGAGACCAGGTTTTGTGAACTCGGATAATCCAGGTACCTTGAAAAGCTTGATTTGAAATTCTGCTTTTCATCAAACTTGTTTGTGAACTCCACATTTACGGAGATGGTCAGTCTGTTCAGCTGCGCCACCTCATTTCCCGATATGGCCTGAGGTTGTACTGCATACCCTGTTATTGCCCCTTCCAAATGAAGATCGCCATTCGAATTCACCAGGATCAGGTTCGTCTGGGAGGTGAAATATGCCTGCAATGCTTCCGTAAAGTTACGGCTCAAAGTTGGCACAACCAACATCGCTTTGTTTGGGAAATTTTCGATAGAGATTGTCTTAACCTCCGGAGAGATTGATGCTCCGGTAAAACTGTAGCTCATTCGACACGAACTGGTAAGTACTATCTGCGGCAATATAAGTACCATAACTATTATCGCATAAGGCAGATATTTTTCCTTCCCAAAGAGATCCATTATTCTTCGATGTTGTATTCTTTAATTTTGCGGTAGAGCGTACGTTCCGAAATTCCCAGTTCCCTGGCTGCCTCTTTTCGTTTTCCATCATATTTTTTCAACGCTCTCTGGATAAAATCAACCTCCTGTTTTTGCAGAGAGAATGATTCGTTCACCTCTTCAGGCTCTTCCAAAGCATCATCGAACCTGGAATCTGAAGGCCGAACGATCATGGGGACACTGGAGTCCTGATCTTCGGGGTAATTTTTGTAGAGGCGTTTCAAGAGGTGCTTGTTCGCCCCATTGGATTCATCCACATTCTCACTGTCAAGCAAGTTCATGACCAGTTGTTTAAGGTCATTCATATCCCGCTTCATATCAAAGAGGACCTTATAAAGCAATTCCCGCTCGGATATCTTAGTTGACTCTTCTCCTTTGTAAAGGATAGGAAGTTCACTGACCTGACTATGTGGCAGGTATTTCACAAGAGTTTCCTTGTTGATCTCCCGTCTCTTTTCAATGATAGAGATCTGCTCAGTGATATTCTTGAGCTGCCGGATATTTCCCGGCCAACGATAATTGGACAGGAGTTGCACAGCCTCTTCATCCAGCTGGATGGCAGGCATCCTGTATTTCTCAGCAGCATCACTCGCAAATTTGCGGAACAGCAAATGGATATCCTCTTTACGATCCCGCAGAGGAGGCATATAAATTGGAACGGTATTTAAACGATAATACAGATCCTGACGAAACTTCCCGTTTGCGATTGCGACTGGAATGTCGATATTAGTCGCTGCAACTACCCGTACGTTTGTCTTAATTTCCTTTGAAGATCCAACACGAATAAACTCACCGCTTTCAAGTACCCTAAGTAACCGAACCTGTGTTGAAAGAGGCAACTCTGCAACTTCATCAAGAAAGATGGTTCCGCCGTTAACCACTTCAAAATAACCTTTTCGGGCTTCGTGTGCACCGGTAAAAGAGCCCTTTTCGTGTCCATAGAGTTCTGAGTCTATTGTCCCTTCCGGAATAGCACCGCAGTTCACTGCAATATAAGGCCCATGTTTACGTGCACTCAGGTGATGAATGATCTTCGGAAAAAATTCTTTACCGGTTCCACTCTCGCCCGAAATCAACACAGTTATATCGGTAGGGGCAACCTGCCTGGCGACGTCGATGGCCCTGTCAAGCAATGGTGAATTACCAATGATCCCAAATCGCTGTTTAATCGCTAAAATATCCATCACAATTACTACGAAGACTTATTGTACATAAACAAAAATACGAAATATTACCTGATGCTGGCTCCCAACTTTCCGGAAAAAGCCTTTACCAGTCGCTCCATCACTTTGTCGGTTTCAGTATCTGTGAGGGTTTTTGTATCGTCGCCAAGGAGAAAACTGACAGCATAAGACTTTTTACCGGCTTCAATCCGATCCCCTTCATAGACATCAAAAAGGGCAACCTGGCGAAGTATCATTCGCTCAGTTTCAAAAGCTATCTTCCGGATCTGATCAAACGAAGTCTCTCTTTCAAGTAGTAAGGCAAGGTCCCTTCTTACTACCGGAAATTTTGGCAACTCTTTGAACTGTAGCTCTTGCTGAGGAATCAGGTTGAATAGCAAATCCCAGTTAAGATCCATATAGAGTACGGATTGTTTTATATCAAACTGATTCAGGACCGGCTTCCTGAGAGTTCCAGCTTCCGCCAGAACCTCTCCGTGCATCTTACAAATGAATCCGTTGGAATAGAGAGGTGATTCTGTCGAGACAAACTCCGATCCTTCCGTATCAACAGATATCCGTTGAATCAACGCATGAAGAATTCCTTTAAGCTGAAAGATATCAACGGAACCATCGTCAGCGTCCCAGTTCTCAAGAGCTTTCCTGCCAGTGAGGAAAAGGGCTAAATGCTGCTCTTCATGATATCCGGGTAAGGGATCGCTACTTTCGGGTTTTGCTTTCGAATAGACTGTTCCAATTTCAAAGAACAGGATGTCCAAAGCTTTTCTGTTCAGGTTATAAACTACAGATTCGAGACCTCCATAAAGAAGCGTTTGACGCATGACATCAAGATCCCGGCTGCTGGGGTTGAGTATCCGTACACACTTCTCAACCGGAAACAGAGGATTATCCTGATAATAGGAGGAGCGGGTCAGGGAGTTGTTCATGATCTCAAAGAAACCGTTTGAGGTTAACAGATCGGCAACGATATTCCTGATCTTATCGGGATTGGGTCCGGAGAGAAAAGAAAATGAGGATTTCACCTCCCGGGGAATCCCGATATTATTGTATCCGTAAATGCGCAATACCTCTTCAATCACATCAGCCTCACGAGTTACATCAACCTTGAAGGCAGGAATAAGCAAGTCAAGCCTGGCTGAGTTCACTTGAATTATTTCGATGCCAAGATCAGATAAAATGCTCTTTACCACATCTCGTGGAATCTCTTTTCCGATCAGTCGGTCAAGGTTCCTGAATGTGAGCGTAACCTTTCTCTTTTCCAAAGGATGGGGATAAATATCTACCAGTTCAGAGGCGATCTCTCCTCCGGCGATCTCCCTGATGAGAAGGGCCGCGCGTTTCAGAGCATAGAGAGTCATCTCAATATCGGTTCCCCGTTCAAAACGGAAAGATGCATCGGTTTGAAGTCCATGATGCCTGGCTGTTTTCCGAATGGAAACCGGGTTGAAACAGGCACTCTCCAGGAAAATATTTCGGGTTGCTGAGGTTACACCTGAATTCACTCCTCCAAATACACCAGCAATGCACATCGGGTTTGATGCACTACAGATCATCAGATCGTCGGGCGTGAGAGTCCGGTCTAATTCGTCAAGGGTGGTAAAACGTGTCTCACTCGTGTATCTCTTGACAATCACTTCATCACCTTCAATTTTGTCAGCATCAAATGCGTGAAGAGGCTGGCCCAGCTCCATCAATACAAAATTCGTGATATCCACGATGTTGTTGACAGGCCTCAACCCAATAGAAAGAAGTCTGTTTTTAAGCCAGACCGGGGATTCTCCAACAGTTACATTGGTGATCGTAAGCCCGGAGTAACGAGGGCTCCCCTCTTTATCTTCCACCACCACATTGATCCTTCGATTCTCATTGTCAGGCTTGAATCCCGCAAGATCCGGCAAGGTTAACATCGCTCTTACACCAGTTGCAACTTCCTCTTTCCCGAAGTTATTATAAACAGCCGCCAGGTCGCGGGCAACACCCACATGTGAAGCTGCATCACTACGGTTCGGGGTCAGTCCGATATGGTAGATCACATCCTCCGAAACCTGAAAATATTCTTTTGCGGGAGTTCCCGGAATAGCAGAAGGATCGAGCACCATAATACCTTCATGAGAAGTTCCAATTCCCAATTCGTCTTCGGCACAAAGCATACCTTCCGATACCTCTCCGCGAAGTTTTGCTTTCTGTATTACCAGTTCGGTATCCCCGGTATATAATTTTGCTCCAATTGTGGCAACAGCCACCTTCTGGCCTGTTGCAACATTTGAAGCGCCACAGACAATAGGCAGTAATTCCGGTCCTCCAACAGAGACTTTGGTCAGGCTGAGATGATCGGAATTGGGATGAGGGTTGCATTCAGTCACCACTCCTACGAATACCCCCTGCAGGCCCCCTTTAACACTCTGCCACTGCTCAACGTTCTCTACTTCGAGCCCGCACCCTGTCAGCATCTCTGCAACATCCTCCGGAGAGAGATCAACAGAGAGATATTCCTTCAGCCAATTATATGAGATTCTCATTGATTGATTCCATTAGAAAGGGCAAAATTAGGGATAAAAACCGTAATATCAGCTGATGAGACCCCAGTTGTGCTCGTATTTGTAAATCATCCGCAGATGATTATTCAATCGCTGGTTTTCTGGCCACTCAAGTCCAGGGTCCTCTTCTATGATGCGGATAGCCAGGCTCCGGCTATATTTCAGTATCTTTTCGTCTTTCACGATGTCGGCGATTTTCAGATCCAGGATTCCGCTCTGCTGCGTTCCCTCCAGGTCGCCAGGTCCACGAATCTGTAAATCGGTCTCAGCTATTACAAACCCATCTGTTGTATGTACCATCGTTTGGATCCGTTGGCGCGCATCACTTGTAAGTTTATCAGAGGTCATAAGGATGCAGAATGACTGATCGGCTCCTCTTCCCACCCTTCCGCGCAGTTGATGAAGCTGAGAGAGGCCGAACCGTTCAGCATTCTCAATCACCATCACCGATGCGTTGGGGATGTCAACACCCACCTCTATGACTGTGGTAGCTACCATGATCTGTGTTTGTCCTTTGACAAAGCGTTGCATCTCAAACTCTTTATCAGCAGCCTTCATCTGTCCATGAACGATGCTGATGGCAAAATCGGGCAGGGGGAACTCCCTGACTACCGCATCGTAACCCTCCATCAGGTTCTTGAGATCCATCGATTCGGATTCTTTGATCAGAGGATAAACAATGTAAATCTGGCGTCTCTCCCTGATCTGATTCTTCATGAATCCATATAACTCCAGGCGCCGGGACTCGTAGGCATGACGTGTAATTACCGGTTTCCTCCCGGGGGGCATCTCGTCAATGACAGAAGCATCCAGATCGCCATACAGGGTCATGGCCAGTGTTCGGGGAATTGGAGTGGCTGTCATGACCAGTACATGAGGAGTGACGCTGTTTTTCGCCCAGAGCTTTGCCCGCTGAGCTACCCCGAACCGATGCTGTTCATCGATCACTACCAGGCCTAAGTCTTTAAATTGCACATACTCCTCCAATAGAGCATGTGTGCCTATGGCAAAATGAATATCTCCGTTGATCAACCCTTGTTGTATCTCCTTTCGTTGTGCTGCTTTTGTGGATCCTGTCAGAAGCCTTACCTCCACGTTCATACCATGAAGCATCCCGGTAAT
>CALCGJ010000273.1 GCA_937900965.1 uncultured Bacteroidota bacterium
TGCATACAATTGTTCTTCATAATTACTTCGAATAATAACAACCCACACACTGAGAAATCTCATAATTATTATTAAAGTTGATATCCAGACAATTATTATTTTAGTTCTCGTTTGCATATGTATCAATCTACCTAAAAATGTTATTAAAAGCTAATTCCATCATTTCTAATGGGATAACTATACCTAATTCAATTGCAGTTGTGAGATTTATACCTAAATCAAAATAGGGGGATGGTAAAACAGGAATTCTACCAGGATCTGTTCCTTGCAGAATCTTTTTCGATAATTTTGCGGCTTCTTTAGCGGAGCCATCAGCACTCATCATCATACCAAATAAAGCACCTGTTTTAATAGAATGTAATGTGTTTCCAAACAGGACAGGTTTGTTACTCATTGAATAAATCAAATCTAAGAAATCAGGAATTTCCCCAAGCGGTCCGGAAAACTCCCACCAAAAATCAATTTCATGTTCTAAAATCCGGATTCCCTGAGCAGTATCTTCAAGCATCGAATTTAGACCAGCCGGCATGTCACGGTATGGGAAAATATACTCATGAATGATTACCTTTTTTTGATCTACCGCTTTTTTTATCAACTGCATATTGTTCCCCGCCAGCTAAAGTTTCCTAAATATATACAAACTTGATAGAATCAGATACCATCTTTTGACATTGGAAGTTCCTGTCGTTGACAGAAAAAGAAGAAGATACCCTCTACACCAATAGAATTGAGTATCTTCTTCATAACAAAATAACTAAGATGATGGTACAGAAATTATCTATTCACTGCAAGATTTCATTAACCAAAAGAATGAAGAATTTCAAATAAAACCCTGTCCTCTTTGCGGCAAGACCCATCATCTGCAGATTCATTCCTACCCCAACCGATGTTCCAGAGATCCTGAGACGGGTGAAAATGAATGGATAAAGATTATTGTCATGATCTGTAAACGAGCAAAGGAACGGGGAAAGAAATATACTAAGAGGCTTCTGCCCGACTTTCTCCTTCCCTATAGAGTGGTCAGGTCGGATAAAACATTGGAAGCCCTGCAGAAAAGCTCTCACAAATTAGATGAAGTATGTTCCATTCTTGGGTGTATTGATTTCCGGACTGCCAGAGAATATCTGGAGTACGGGAAAAAGGCTGTCAAAAAAGCTTCCCTTGCTATCACGGAGCGTCTTTCCCGTTTTTCTTCCAAAATATTGACAACTCCCTTTCGTCTGGAGCAAGATTACATTTCCTGCTTTCACTCACTGGTTGCCCGTTACAATGTGCTGCAGATACATTTGTATGGGGGTATGGGAATACCGTACAATCCATCGTATTTCATTGGAATCAACTGGAATTCTGTCCACCCGAACAAATCAATGACTTATGTCTCTGATCTTCAGATACATCCTGATACAAGTTAATTACTTTCAATATAGAGGAGGAATGAGCTTGTTAGTAAAAGTAGATTGGCAGGAAATACCAGAAATTGCCTTTGAAAACTACCAGAGACGTCTGTCTTTGGTAGAAACTCTGATCGATGAGGGGATAGATGAACTCACCAAAAGTGAACTCCGTCAGGATTATTGCCGGTTTCACCAGATTAGTGAGAGAACCATACGGAATTATCTGAAAAAGTACCGGGAAAACGGACCGACAGCACTTATTTTTTGCAGAAGAAGGGAAAAAGCTATTCGTATCACTGAGGAGAAGATTCGGAAAAAGATCTTCGATCTTCTGGAAGAACTTCCTACAAGGACTGTCCCGCGGTTACGACGACTCATCTCCCAGGATGAAGAGTTGGCACCCCTGATACAAAAGATTTCAGATCGTACGATCTACCGCTTTCTGGGAGAAAACAATCTCTCTCAGAAACAACGATACACAATGCTCAGGGAGAATGGGAGGAAATCGTATCATCAGTTTCAGGCCGCTCATTCTCTGCAGCTTGTGCAGGGAGATGCCAGAGACGGCATATGGCTGAAAGGATCTGACGGGGAGACCCGGAAAACCTATCTTTTTGGCTGGGTAGATGATTATTCCCGGAAGATTCTCTCAGCTAAGTACTATTTCGATGAAAAGCTTCCCCGTATGGAAGATTCTTTTAAAGATATGGTGCTTCGTTGGGGAATACCGGAAAAAGTGTACCTAGATAACGGCAGCGTATATATTGCCCGGCAGTTTGCTGCTGTTCTTGGTGATTTGAACGTTAAAAAGATACATCACAAGCCCTATCAGGCTTTTTGTAAGGGGAAAATTGAGGCGATCATGAAAATAATTAAGAGAGATTTTCAGGAAGAAGCCCAAAAAGCAGGGTTCTCAACCCTTGCAGAACTCAACTCAGCGCTGCAGGCCTGGATAGAAATGGATTACAACAAAAGGATTCATTCAACCACTGGGGAAGCTCCCCACGAAAGATTCATTGAAGGTCTTACAGAGGATCATCGGAGAATTACAGATCTTCAAGCGTTTTACACGCTTTTTCTCATCCGGGAAACAAGGACCGTGACCAAGTATGGGAGAATCAAACTATGCAGAAATGAATATGCGGTCAAAACAGTGGCTCATGGCAAGGTAATTGAGGTTCGCTATGATCCTTTTGACCTGAAGAAGGTGTATCTGTTTGAAAACCTGGTGCTCAAAGAAACACTGTTTCCGGCAAAGCTGAATGCCTCCAGGGCGATGAGTATTCCTGAAGAAACAGCAAAATCCCCACAGCAGGTATCCCGCGATAGTGTTGCCTATTTTGAGACTCTTCGCAAGAAACATCTTAAAGAACAGAGTTCAGGACCAGTTCCTGCATACTCAGAATTGATTGGAGCAAAAGAATGAAAAATGTACTGGATTATTATGGACTAACCAATATGCCTTTTGGCAAAGAGATTGCGGTAGGGGATATTTTCAAAACAAAACAACTAACCAACTCATCGGCTATGGTTGAACTGGGTCTCGCTAATGAAGATATTATTCTCCTTACCGGGCCTGTGGGGTGTGGAAAATCGGTAGCACTGCGAATGTTTACCGATAATCTTGATCAGAACAAATACCTACCCATATACCTGAGAGGGAATAATATGAATCAGGTCGAGCTGTACAAGTTCATTCTGCAGGAACTCAAAATTGAAGCTCCCCGATCCCGGATTAAAGTGAAGACACTCTATTTTAGGACAGTCATGGAATCTTCCAAAAAACCGGTAGTCATTATTGATGATGCTCAGGACATGTCTGAGGAAGCCCTTCTGTCCATCAAGGCTATGGTAAACTTTGATCATGATTCAGCCAGCCGTATCTGCTTTGTATTAGCCGGTCAGCCTGAACTTCGGGAAACAATCCGGTTTAGCCATTTCGAATCACTCAGACAGAGAATTAAGCTCAGTGTACATCTTAGCGGGATGGGTTTGGAAGAAACCTGTGGTTATATTGATCATTCTCTAAAAATTGCCGGGAGAAATCCCTCTATCTTTTCAGATTCTGCAAAAAGTGAAATCTATAATAGATCAGAAGGAATCAGCCGTCAGGTAAACAAAGTTTGTTATCAGGCCATTGTCAACGGTGCTATTAATAAATGTGATATTATTGATTCAAAGGATCTTCCCTTCCCGGACTAATGGTTACCGCTGGAATTACCGCATGTTTACATGCGGTAGTTCTTTATGTCAGGCAAGGGTAATCGGTATTGGCGGGTGGTGGAAACTTTAGCTGGCGGGGAACAGGAGAGCAAAATTTATGAGGGAATGGAGCTATGACAATTGAATAAAGGTATCCGAAAGAGTTTTGAGATTAGTATTTGATGAGATA
>CALCGJ010000274.1 GCA_937900965.1 uncultured Bacteroidota bacterium
ATCTCCACCACGCTCCCCTCTTTTGCTTTCGCGTAGCCCCGGAACATGGCATTCGTGTTAAATGGCATTGTGATATTGCCATCCTTATCAACTGCAATCAAACCGCCGCCGCCGCCCTGCGAGGTCAGTTTCTCAAAGATCAGGTAATCTGCCGCTTCCGACAGGGTCAGGCCCCTGTATTCTATTAATGCTGAGACATCATAAGCGATCACATTCCGCATGAAATATTCACCTGTCCCTGTACAGGAAACCGCGCAGGTGGCATTGTTTGCGTAAGTTCCGGCGCCAATGATTGGTGTGTCGCCGATTCGTCCCTTCATCTTCATCATCAGTCCGCCTGTTGAAGTAGCAGCAGCCAGGTTACCCATGTTATCCAGGGCAACAGCGCCAACGGTACCTTTGTGTGTCTCGTCAGTATCCTTTGCTTCATAAAGGATCTCCCTTTCCTTCTCTTTATTCTGAAGCTGGTTTTTCTTCAACCGTTCGAATTGTTTGGTACGGGCAGGTGTCTGGAACCAGGTGGGGTCCATAAGTTCAAGCCCCTGCTCCTTCGCGAAAAGCTCTGCTCCCTCTCCCATAAGCAGGACATGACGGGTTTTCAGCATCACCAGCCTGGCGGCAGAGATGGGATGTTTGATCCGGGTGACACCTGTTACTGCTCCGGCCATCAACGTGCTTCCATCCATGATGGAGGCATCCATCTCGGCTATTCCAACATCGTTGTACACAGCTCCTTTTCCAGCATTGAAGAGAGCGCAATCCTCCATGAACATCACTACGGCTTCTACCGCATCCAGACTACTTCCTCCCTGCTCCAGGATGACAATTCCCATGTTGAGAGCTTCAGACAGCTTCTTTTCATACTGTAGCTCTTTCTCTTCCGGCATCGTTCCCTTAGCAGGGCCCCCTGCACCACCGTGAATGACCAGAACCCAATTCCCGATCCTGGATCCTGGATCCTGGATGCTGGATTCTGAATCCTGGGAATTGACCTCAATCGTGATGAAAAAAGTGATGAGGAACAGGATCAATTGATAATTGATAGTTGATAATTGATAACTCTTTTTAAATGCCATGTCCATTAATCCTAAAGTTGATAATTATTATACCCCTTCCTGCTCACTTGTTCACTTGTTCACTTGTCACCTCAAAATCCCCCTGAACAACTCTTTAAAATCAACCAGTCCCGTGATTTTCAATGCTACCAGAACCACAGAGCCAACAATCACCCACCGGACAAATTTCCCACCTTTCTTAACTGCCATCATACTTGCAATGTATGCTCCTAAAATGCTCCCAATCGATAACAATATTCCATAAAGGTAATAAACCTGGTCACTAAGGATAAAGATAACCAATGAAACAGTGGCAGAAAAGAGAACAATCAGGTTCTTTACGGCGTTGGCCTTCACCAGTTCGAATCCAACTCCCATCACCAATGCCATCAGCAGAAAATAGCCGACCCCAACCTGCAGGAATCCGGCATACAGTCCAACTGCAAAAAACAACAGAATCTGCCACCACTTGATCTTTTTCTCAAGAAAAGCGGTGTTCTCTTTCATCCAGCGTTCGGGTTTAATGAAAATGAAGATCAGCATGAACGCCATGATGATCACCATGGCAATTTCCAGCGCTTCTGATTTGATCCCGGTCGCCAGCCATGCTCCTGCCACCGACCCGATTGTTGAAGGAAGGATAAGCCACCAGATCTTTGGAGTTGTAAACTTCTTTTTTCGCCAGAATGTGATCACTGATGAAGAGGTCTGGAAAAAGACACTCACCCGGTTGGTCCCGTTGGCGATGGTGGCCGGCAGTCCAAGGATTAGCAGTAACGAGAGAGAGATCACTGAACCTCCTCCGGCGAGGGTATTAATGAACCCGACAAGGACTCCGGCTACAATGATGATGAAGTACTCGAGGTACATGTTTTGATAAATATGGATTCAAAAGTAAGAATTAATAGGCACAAAGGCACAAAGGCATAAAGGCATAAAGGCACAAAGGCACAAAATTTCCTGCATTCCTGCATTGTTGCATTCCTGCATTATTGCATTCTTCCTGATCCCATCACACAATGACTTATTCTCCAAATTAGTACCTTCGCTAAAATTTCGTGCATGAAGATTGCAGTTTTCGGAGCCAGCGGCAGGACCGGGATCCTGACGGTATACCAGGCCCTCAACAAGGGGTATGAAGTGAATGCCCATGCCCGGAATGCTCACAATGTTACAATCCGGCATCCAAAAGTGACCATCATACAGGGAGATATCCTGGATTATAATTCTGTGAAGCAGGCTGTAGAGGGAACTGATGCTGTAATTATTACACTCGGACAGGACGGGAACAAGCCACTCCGCACACTCTCCGATGGGACAGCCAATATCATCAAATCGATGAAAGAGTGTGGCGTGAAGCGCCTGATCTGCATGTCGTCGGCAGGGATTTTAGGCGGCGATACCCATCCGGTATTCGGCAAGATCATTGTGCCGTTGCTCCTGAACAATGTATACAAGGATAAGAAACGGCAGATGAAGGTGATCACGGAGAGCGGTCTGGAGTGGATTATCATCCGGCCGCCACGGCTCACACAGGCACCAAAGACTGGTAAATATCAGCTTACAGAGAGGCGGCCGGGGACAAGATCTGTGCCTCGTGCCGATGTTGCCGACTTCATGCTGAAGCTGCTCACCAACAAAAGCTACGACGGAAAGATGCCTGCAATTGCCTCTTATTGATCACCCTGAATGACGAATGAAAATACCGCCACTTCAGTCACACTCACTATTTTTGCCCTCTGTTTTCCCGATTATGAAGAACTTGCTGCTAAACTTGTTTGTTTTCTTCCTTCTCACCTGGACCTCCCGGGCACAACAGATGTCAGATGGAGCAACAGGCGTATTATTTGTAACCCCGGATACGGTATGTGTTAACCAGTGGTTGACCGTTGATCCTGGAAGTATTGCGGGTAGTGATTTCAATTGGACATTTTGCTCCTCAAACGCTGAAGGCCCTCCTGTTGCTTCTTCACTGGGAAATCCTTCTGGTGTAATCAATGTTCCCGGGTATATCACGCTTGTCAGGGATGGAGCCGAATGTTTCTCATTCATGACCAACCTGGCCGACTCCTCCATCGTGCGCACCTACTTTGGAAACTCCTTCAACAACCCTCCTGTATCTTCAGTGAACCTGGGATCTATTAACCTCCTGACCAGTAAAATCAGGGGCCTTCAGGTTTTAAAAGATATTGACACCTGGCTCGGCTTCATTGTTGATGGAAGTACACTTTACCGGTTTACCTTTGGCGGTAATACTCTTTTCGGTCAGCCTCAGATCATCTTTGATATCCCTTTCCCCAACGTAGGAGCTTCTTCAGGATTGATCATCCGAAAGGAAGGGACCGGTTGGGTCGGATTTGCTACTGACAGTCAGAACAATAACCTCATACGACTCTATTTCCCAAGCCAATTAACTGTTCCACAGGTTGAAAACCTTGGCAATATCGGAAACCTCGACGGGCCTACCGGATTGAGTATGATCCGCTGGAATAACCAGTGTTACCTCTTCATTTCTAACGAAAGGAGCAGCACCATCAGTCGGGTAGAATTCGGATCCTCCTTTATGGGAACCCCTGATGGATACAATCTTGGAAATATCGATGGCTTGCTGAATCAAAACACTGGAATCGAGATCATCGGCGATTGCGAAACGGTAAATGGCTATGTGGCCAACAGGGGCCCAACACCCAACGGACTTGTTCACCTGCAGTTTCCTTCGGGGCCGGCAGGAACGCCTGTAGCAACTTCACTTGGAAACCCGGGTTTACTGAACAAACCATTTGCCATATCGGAGCTGACCAGGGTTGGAGACACGATTTTTGGACTGATCCCGAACGGAGGGGATAACACCCTTACCCGGCTTACTTTCCCTCCCTGCTCGGCAGCTTCCCGGCCGGGAGACCAGCAGCTGGCCCCCGATTCTTTGTATTATCTGGAAGCCGGAACCTGGAATATTCACCTCTCGTATCTTGATTCTGGTTCCGAACCTCAGGAGGAGTGTAAGCCTATTGTTGTGATGCCTGAGTTACAGATTTCGCTGGGACCCGACCTCACCATCTGTGAAGGGTCAGAAGCTACCCTCGACCCCGGACCCGGCTACAGCAACTACCTCTGGTCTACGGGTGCCACCAACCAGACAATCAGCGTTACCTCCTCCGGAAACTACCGGGTTCAGGTCTTCAACTCCTTGGGGTGTGAAGCTGAAGATTCGGTGAACGTTGCCGTAATGAACACCATTGAAGTGTCTGTGGATACTCTCCTCTGCTTTGGCGGAGAATACTGGGCCGAAGGTGGATGGCAAACCACTGATGGCACCTTTAGGGACTCAACCCTTACGATTGCAGGATGCGACAGTATCACCATCACCAACCTGACTTTTAAAGCGAAAATTCCTGTAACCCTTGGAAGCGATACGCTTATCTGTCCGGATGAGGAGATCCTGTTGCATGCCACCCTGGCAGGAGCTACATATCAATGGCAGGACGGTAGTACAGATTCAGTATTTATTGTAACAAAACCGGGCCAGTACCGGGTTGAGGTCAGTTTCGACGGATGTACAGCGGCTGATAGCATCCTGGTGAATGATTGTCCCTCCAAACTATGGTTCCCGACTGCTTTTACTCCAAACGGCGATGGCCTCAATGACATATTCCGGCCTGTTGGGATCAGCATCTACAAATTCAGGATGGTCATTTTCGATCGGTGGGGTCAGGAGCTTTTTGAAACCGATAAAATGGATCAGGGCTGGGACGGAACCTGGAAAGGAGCTGATTGCCAGACCGACTCTTACTCCTTTATTGCCTTCTACGAAACCGTGGAAGCTCCTGGACAGACCGAAAAGGCGCGGGGAACTTTCACGTTGGTAAGATAACAGCACAGGAGAACCAAAACTCTGTGTATCTTTGTTATCCGAAACCGGAAATCAGGAAATTAGAAATTAGAAATTAACCACAATAGGCACATAGGACACAGTAGAACTATTGTGATCTATTGTGTCTAATGTGTTAAAAACCTGAAACTAGAAACTCAAAACTCGAAACTCAAAACCGACCCCTGATCCCTAATCGCTGATCCCTAATCACTTTCTTATGTCCGATCTTAAAACCACCATCACCGATCTCGCCACTCGATATCATCAGGATACGATTGAGATTCGCCGCAACCTTCATCAGCATCCTGAGCTTTCGAAAGAGGAGCAGCAAACAGCCGACTTTATCTGCACCACCCTCGACAGCTTCGGCATTCCATATAGAAAGGGGGTGGCCGGATTTGGGATTGTCGGACTGATAGAAGGAAAGAACCCGGGGCACAGGTGTATCGGCCTCCGGGCAGATATGGATGCCCTGCCCGTTAAAGAAGAGTCTGCAGCCCCGTATGCTTCCCGGGAGCCTGGTAAAATGCATGCCTGCGGACACGATGTTCACATGTCCTCACTGCTGGGTACAGCACGAATTCTTAACGAAGTGAAGGATCTCTTCACAGGCACGGTGAAATTGATATTTCAGCCGTCTGAAGAGAGCTATCCAGGGGGTGCAATCGAAATGATCAATGAAGGAGTCCTGGAGAAACCGGATGTTTGGGTGGTATTGGGACAGCATGTTCTTCCCACCCTCGATGCCGGTATGGTTGGTTTCAACCCCGGTCCTGATATGGCTTCAACGGATGAGATCTTCCTGACCGTCAAAGGGAAAGGGGGCCATGCAGCTGCTCCCAATATGGTGATTGATCCGGTATTGATCGCTGCCCATATCATTGTAGCCCTGCAGCAGATCGTAAGCCGGCAGGCAAATCCAACAACCGCAACAGTGCTCTCCTTTGGCCGGATCATCGGCGAAGGACGGACAAACATCATCCCCAACGAGGTAAAGATCGACGGAACCGTCAGAACTTACGATGAAGCCTGGCGGAAAGAGATTCACAAAAGGGTAGAGCTTATCGCCACTTCGATTGCTTCCGGCATGGGAGGGAGTTGTGATGTAAAGATTTCCCACGGTTATCCCTATCTGCATAACGATGAGGAGCTGACAGCACAACTGCAATCATTGGCCACAGAATATCTGGGAGGAGAAAACGTTGTTACTCTGGAGCGAAGGATGACTGCAGAAGACTTTGCCTATTTCGCCCAGAGGGTCCCGTCCTGTCTCTACCGGCTGGGGGTGCGGAATGAAGAGAAGGGAATCACCTCGTTTCTTCATTCTCCAACATTTGATGTGGATGAGAAGGCTCTTGAAACAGGTTCGGGACTCATGGCCTGGCTCGCCGTCAACCTCCTCAACCAGAAGTAATTTATACCATGCGATCCTTTATTCCCTTAATTCTAATAATCCTTTTCACGTTTCACGTTTCACGTTTCACGGCTTTCTCACAGACAGAACCCGACACAAAGCTGCTTCCCTTCCAGCAGCAGGCCGAGTTGCCTGTGAATGAACCGCAACTGGCTATGCGATTTTTTCAGGCCAGGGATTATGAGAAGGCGGTCCAACTGTACGAGAACCTGTACAACCAGCAATCCTCCTCTTATTATTATACCTATTACCTGCAGTGCCTGATTGAGTTAAAGGAGTATAAAAAGGCCGACAAACTGATCCGGGACAAGCGAAAGAGTGACCCACGGGTTGCCAAATACCTGGTGGACCAGGGATATCTCTCCTTCCGGGAAGGAGATGGAGATAAAGCCCGGAAACTCTATGAAAAGGCAATGGAAGAGCTGTTGCCTGATCAGCAGCAGGTATTTGATCTGGCCAATGCCTTTATCCTCAAGGGGGAGAACTCTTATGCCATCGAGGTTTATCTAAAGGGGAGGGAACTGCTGAAAGGAGCCTATCCATTCAGCTTCGAACTTGCAAACGTCTACCAGCGAAGCGGAAATTATCCCAAACTCTTTGAGGAATACCTGAACCTGCTGGATGTGAATGAGTCTTACCTTCGAACAGTGCAGGACAGGTTGCAAAATGTTCTGATCAATGATCCAGAGAATGCAAAAAACGAACAGTTCAGAGAGGTATTGTTAACCCGTGTCCAGCGAAACCCGGATAACCCTGCATATGCCAACCTCCTCTGGTGGTACTCCGTTCAGCAAAAAGATTTTGAACTGGCCCTGATCCAGGCGAAAGCCCTTGACCGGCGACGGCAGGAGCAGGGCGACCGGATTCTGGAGCTGGCCCGGCTTGCTCTCGCAAATCAACAATACCAGGTTGCTCTTGATGCATATACTTACCTCTTAGCGAAAGGGGAGGCTTTTCCCTATTACAACATCAGTTTGGTGGAGTGGACCAATACCAGGTTTTTTCAGGTTACTTCCCGGGGCGCTCCCTCTCCGAAAGAGCTGACTGATCTGGAAAAAGAGTTTTCCAATGTACTGGAGAGAGTTGGAGAGAACAACAATTCCGTTGTGCTGATGCAGAACCTCGCTCACCTGGAAGCCTTTTACCTGGCCAACCCTGGCGAGGCAGAGGAAATTCTGACCCGGGCCATCGCGTTAAAGGATATTAGCCCTGAGGAGAGAGCGTTTTGTAAGTTGGAGATGGGAGATATCCTTCTCTTTTTCGGAGATGAGTGGGAAGCAACACTTCTCTATCAGCAGGTGTATCAGGATTTTAAGTACGATGTGCTGGGCCAGACAGCCAAATTCAAAAACACGAAATTATCTTTTTATATCGGAGAGTTCGGATGGGCCAAAGCCCAGGCCGATATCCTGAAAGCTGCCACCGACAAACTTATTGCCAACGATGCGCTGGCTCTCTCGATTCTGATAGGTGAGAACTACGATCCAGACTCCACTACCATCGGCCTCTTCATCTATTCCAGAGCCGATCTGCTTTCATTTAAAAACCAGGATCAGGATGCCCTGAAGCTGTTGGACTCCATCCCGTTACTTTTTGGGTATCACCCGTTGCTGGATGATGTACTGCTGAAAAAGGCCAGCATCTATATGAAACTGGGTAAATATTCCATTGCCGACAGTTTGCTGAAACTAATCACAATCGACTATCCGGATGAAGTAACCGCCGATCATGCGCTCTTTCTGCGGGCCGGGTTACGTGAAAAAGATATGAATGACCCGGATGCCGCTATGGATCTGTACGCCCGTTTGTTGGATCGTTACCCGTCGAGTATCTATGTAATTGATGCGAGGAAAAGATACAGGGTTCTTCGTGGAGACAAGATAGAATAGTTAACACGCCCCCCAACCCCCTAAAGGGGGAGTAAGTCCCCTTCAGGGGATTTAGGGGTGAATAAAAGGCACATGAAAATCCACCCAAAGAAATCCCTCGGCCAGCATTTCCTGAAGGACGAAAGCATCGCCCGGGAAATAATTGAATGTCTCAATCCGGAGATTCCTCTGGTACTGGAGATAGGGCCCGGGAAAGGAGTTTTGAGCAAATACCTGCTGGAAGATCCTGCCTTTGATCCCTGGTTTATTGAGATCGACCGCAACTCGGTAGCTTACCTGAAGGAATTATATCCAGCCATCCGGGATCGGATCATTGAGGCTGATTTTTTGAAATTTGATTTGGAGGCTTTTAGCATCCACCCCACCCCCGACCCCTCCCCTGAAGGGGAGGGGAGTAAGCCCCCTTTAGGGGGTTTGGGGGTGCAACCAGCCATGAGGCATAAGGCTCAGAGCTCAGAGCACAGACCACAGGGCACAGACAACCGACAACTGACAACCGACAACCGACAACTGACAACCGACAACCGACAACCGGCATCAAGCATCCAGCATCCAGCATCCAGGATCCAGATTTTAGGCAACTTCCCCTACAACATCTCCTCCCAGATACTTTTCCGGGTGCTGGAGTACAAGGAACAGGTGAAGGAGGTGACAGGGATGTTTCAGCGTGAAGTGGCCCTGCGGATCGCATCTCCCCCCGGATCGAAACAGTATGGCATCCTGAGTGTGCTGTTGCAGGCATTTTACCAGATCGAGTACCGGTTTTCTGTAGATGAATCGGTTTTTGTCCCTCCACCTAAAGTGAAATCAGCTGTGATCAGGTTGATCCGGAATGAGGTAAAGGAGCTGGACTGCGATGAGCAATTCTGGCGTGTTGTTGTGAAGACCGCTTTCAACCAACGCCGGAAAACGCTCCGGAACTCTTTAAAAAAACTTGGTCCGGAAGGATTCTCAGGATGGGAGGACCCACTGTTCGATTTGCGGCCGGAACAACTACCTGTTGCCGATTTCGTTCGACTGGCACGGATGCTTCATCCGGAGAGTACAGAAAAATACTAACTTTGTGTCCAAATTCCACTGGATGAATAAGCAAGCTCCTCTAAAGAAGAGGGAAGTAAAAACGAATAAATCCGGCAACACCCTGATATCACGCCACAGCTCTCGTAAGGCCAATTGGTATTTCGTTCTTTTTTTCTTTATCTGGGCCTATGTCCTATACGGAAATACAATTCTGAACAAGTATGCTATCGATGACGAGTTTGTCACCAATAACGAAATGATCAGAAAAGGCATTTCAGCTATCCCCGGGATATTTACCACGCATTATATCAATAGCAAAGGCAACGTGGGCGATAACGTCGCTGATTATCGTCCTGTCGTCAAGTTGACGTACGCCCTCGAATATCAGATCTACCAGGAGGATAAACCTGGCCGGAGCCATGCGATGAACGTGTTAATCTACTTTTTCCTTTCAACACTCCTCTTTTTCGTCCTGAAGCGCATGCTGAAGAACTACAACATCCTCTTTCCATTTTTGATTACTGTTGTGTTCATGGCTCATCCGGTTCATACAGAGGTTGTTGCCAGTTTGAAAAACCGCGACGAGATGCTGGCCTTTCTTTGCGGGCTGGGAGCTCTCCATTTCCTGTTGAAATACGCAGATACCCGGAAACTCTGGTACATCCTTCCGGCACTGGTTGTTTTTGTGGTTGGCTATCTTTCCAAGTCATCTATCCTCCCGTTTGTACTGGTTTACCCGCTCGCGCTCTATTTTTTTACAGACCTGAAGCCGAAACAGTACCTTCCGATCTTTGCAGCATTTGTTGTCCTTGCCATTATTTCGCAGGTTGGCCCAAACTGGTTCCTGCCAGGCGGGGAGCGGCTGACCAGCATGATTGAAAATCCGTTGTTAGTGGAAAAAGGGTTCCTCTTCAGGATGGGAACTAGTCTTGTTTCCCTGCTCTTCTATCTGAAAATCCTGATCTATCCCCATCCTCTTCTTTTCTATTATGGATACGATATGATCCCAATGACAACCCCCACTAACATCTGGGCCATTGTCTCATTCCTCCTCTATGCAGGGATGTTGCTTTATGCTCTTTTCAGATTCCGGGAGAAACAGCTGATCTCATTCGCAATTCTCTGGTACCTGGTCTTCATCGCAATGTATTCGAATTTCATCTTCCCGATGGTGGGAATCGTCGGGGAACGCTTCGTCTTTGCCGGTTCACTGGGGTTCTGTATAGTACTTGTCTGGGCTGTCTTCAAAATTTTCAATACTGAACCCAACTCTCTCACGATTGAATTTGATGCCAGGGCTAAGATTATAGTGGTGATAGTTCTCATACTTATTCCCTATACAGCATTGACTGTAACCCGGAACCGGGAATGGAGAAACCTCCTGACTCTTTATTCCAGAGACATCCCATACCTTGAGAATTCGGCTAAGGCAAACACGCAGTATGCCGGTTACCTGATGCGGACAACATACCAGGATCCAAATTTCAGGCAACACGGAAAAATTAACCAGATGAAACTCGATGTCATTAAAAAGCACTTTCTCCGATCGCTTGAAATTTATCCGGATAACTATCAGACGATGAACGATCTGGGGACGGTCTATCTTTTTTTTGGGAAAGATCCTGATTCTGCACTCATTTTCCTGAAGAGAGCCCTTAATCTGAATCCTGAGCTGGAGCCCGCCTGGATAAACCTTGGCATGGCGTACCGGGAGATCAAGAAATATGACAGCGCTGCCTGGTGTTATTCAACCATCATCAGGAAAAATCCCCAGCAGATCAGAGCCTATTTTGCCCTGGCCAATGTATACAACGACATGGGCGAGATTCAAAAAGCAATCAACATGAACCTGGATGTACTAAGGAAAAATCCGAAGATGGATATACCGTATGTCAACATCGGGAACTACATTTTGCAGGCCGGAGATACTGCAGTGGCAATCCAGTATTATGAAGAGGCGATAAACCTCCGGGTAACCTACGAAGGGTGTTTGCATCTGATGAACCTGTACAAAAGCCAGGGAGACATGGAGAAATCGGGCTACTACCAGCAGAAGGCTTCCGGGGCGATTAAAGATCAACCTTAATTTTATTTCGCGTGAATCATCGCATCCTTCCCGATTTGCTCTATTTTACAGCAAAAGAGTTCCCTCAACATGGGATTGGATTTATTCAGCCCGATAAATCAATCATCTTTGTAACATACCCTGAGTTGCTTGAAAAATCACTCAGAATCCTGAACGGCTTGCAGGAACAAGGCATGCAAGCTGGTGATCGGATGATCCTTTCCCTTGAAACCAGTCAGGAGACCATCACCTCCATCTGGGCGTGTTTCCTGGGTGGAATGATTCCTGTACTCCTCCAGCCTCCACTCTCTTTTTCTGACTACAATCCGGCCGGTGTGAAAGCGGAAAAGGTTTTTCATATCCTGGAGAACCCTTATGTCATCATTTCACACCGGCATTATTCCAATTGGGTGCAAAGCAGGATTCCGAAGTCAAATCTGGTCAATGTCTCACAACTGGAAAAAGGATCAGGGATCCCGGTCATTCCAGATATCAACTCCGAAGATCCGGCATTGATACAGTTCTCCTCAGGGAGTACGGGTGACCCAAAAGGTGTCATACTGACTCACCGGAACATTCTTTCCAATGTACTGGATATCATTGATGGAATCAGGTTAACACCGGAGGATGTCTCAGTATCCTGGATGCCGTTGTACCATGACATGGGACTGATTGGATTTCATATCACACCAACACTGGTAGGTTGTCAGCAATATTTTATTGATCCGGTTGACTTTGTGAAAAATCCATCTCTCTGGCTGGATAATCTGAGTGAAAAACGATGTAACATCACCGGCTGTCCCAATTTCGGACAAGCACTCGTGAACAGGTATGTTGGGAGAAAGAAGAACCCCGACTGGGATTTCTCAAGTGTGAGGGTAATCTTCAACGGAGCTGAGCCTATCTCGACTTCGGTTATGCGAGAGTTTACATCAAACCTCTCTGAATTTGGTTTACGGTCCGTCTCGATGTTTCCTGCCTATGGGCTTGCAGAAGCAACGTTGGCTGTCACATTTGCCCCACTGGAGAAGGAAGCCGAAGTGATTCGTTTTCAACGGATCCCGTTAATCAGGGATGGATTTGCCCTGCCGGCAGAAGCGGATGATGATAACGTAATTGAACTGGTTAATCTCGGCAACCACCTGACCAATTGTACCATCAGGATTATTGGTGATGATGGCAATGAAGTTCCGCAAGGGTCTATCGGCTCTGTTCATGTTCAGGGAGATAATGTCTCTTCAGGATATTATAAAAACAACGAGGCAACCCTGCAAACCTTTTCGGATGGTTGGCTTCACACTGGTGACCTGGGATTTATATTCAACGGGAATCTTTTCATCATGGGCAGGCTGAAGGATGTCATCTTCATCAACGGGATTAACTTTTATGCTCATGATTTGGAAAGCATTGCATTAGCCCTGGAAGGCATTATCCCCGGGAAACTGGTGATAACCGCTTATTTTGATGAGAAAGAGGGGAGGGATAAATTGCTGGTTTTTCTGGTGGGTTCTGACAACGAAACAACCCGGATCCTCTTTGCCCGGATCAAAATGCACCTGATGCAAACCCTCGGACTCAATGCCGATACCTGTATTCCCATCAGATCCAACGACATCCCCCGCACCTCCAGCGGCAAGATCCAACGCTACAAAATGGTGAACCGGTTTTTACAGGGAGAGTTTACGGTGGTGAAATTGTAGGGGCGACCTGTTAAAATTGTAGGGGCGACCTGTTAAAATTGTAGGGGCGACATGCCAGGTCGCCCCTACAAACCAAATTACCCCGGCAATTAAACAAATTAATCCAATTGGCATGTTAATTGTATAGAATGAATCTAAATTAATATAATTGACCTGAATACTATGATTCCATATAAATCCATCATATTATCTGTCATTTTTTCCGTTTTTCTCCTCTCTTCGGAACTTCTGGCACAAACAGGTGTAGTCAAGGGTCGTGTCTTCGACCAAAAGAACAATGAACCCCTGCCTTTTGTCAACATTATTGTCGACGGGAAACCAACCCTGGGAACAACAAGCGACATGGACGGGAACTATACCCTTGCGGGGGTTGAACCCGGTTATGTAAGGTTAGTTGCCTCTTTTGTCGGTTACCAGCGGTATACGACAGGTGATTTCCTGGTAACACGCTCACACCCGGTCTTCATCGATATTTCCATGAATGAAGCCGCAGTGACGCTGGAGGATGTGGTGATCAAGCCCGATGCCTTTATCCGGAAGGAGGAGAGTCCACTGTCTCTCCAAACGCTGTCTATCCAGGAGATAGAGCGAAGCCCGGGTGCCAATCGCGACATCTCAAAAGTGGTTCAGTCACTTCCGGGAGTGGCCCAAACAGTCTCTTTCCGGAACGACCTCATCGTTCGGGGAGGTGGTCCGGGCGAAAACAGTTTTTACCTCGATGGAGTTGAGATCCCAAACATCAACCACTTTGCCACACAGGGTGCATCCGGAGGTCCGGTCGGGATAATCAACACAGACCTGATTCGGCAGGTCGATCTCTATACAGGATCATTTCCCGCCAAACGGGGCAACGCGCTCAGTTCAGTCATGGAGCTTTACCAGGTGGATGGAAACAGAGAGAAGTTCGGGGGACGGTTCACCATCGGTTCCAGTGATGTCGGCCTAACACTGGATGGTCCAATCTCAAAAAACTCCAGTCTGGTCTTTTCTGTGAGAAGATCTTATCTGCAGCTTCTCTTTACCGCACTTAAGCTGCCATTCCTGCCCACCTACAACGATTACCAGGTAAAGTTTAAGATCAATTTTAAAAACCGGGACCAACTTTCTCTTATCTCGATCGGGGCACTGGACAAGTCAAAACTGAACACCGGGATCAAGGATCCGGATGCAGGCCAGACCTACATTCTTGGCTACCTGCCCGAATACAACCAGTGGAGTTACACGATTGGGCTGGTATATACACACTTCAGAAAAAGAGGGTATGACAACTGGGTAGTGAGCCGGAGTATGCTCGATAATGAGGAGATTAAATACCGTAACAATGTCAGGGTCCCCGACAGCCTGCTGCTGAATTACAAGTCGAGGGAGATCGCGAGCCGGATCCGGTATGAGAATGTCACCGAACTTTCGAAGTGGAAGATCAACTATGGTGCAGGGCTTGATTTTGTGGAGTATAAAAATCAGACATTTCAGAAGCTCTTTCTGGAGAATACATTGAGAACCCTCGATTACTCCTCCTACCTGAGTTTTTTCCGTTGGCACATCCAGGGACAGGTCACGCGTAATTTCTTCAGGGAAAAACTGGAACTTTCGCTCGGGATACGGATGGATGCAAACAGCTACTCCCGGCGCATGACCAACCTCCTGAATCAGTTCTCTCCCCGCTTTTCGGCATCCTATGCATTTACCGACAAGTGGTTCCTGAATTTTAATATTGGCCGATATTACCAGTTGCCTGCATACACTTCACTGGGTTACAGGGGCAACAACGGAACCCTGATCAACGATTCCCTGGGAATCCGCTACATCTCCTCCGACCAGGTTGCACTTGGGGTTGAGTTCCTCCCACGCAGAAGTTCCCGGATATCTGTAGAAGGCTTCTACAAAGGGTACAACCATTATCCCTTCTCTGTGATCGATTCCATCTCGATGGCAAGTAAGGGAGGAGATTACGGAGCCGT
>CALCGJ010000275.1 GCA_937900965.1 uncultured Bacteroidota bacterium
ATTTCTCGAGGCCACTCCTACCCGTCAGCTAAAGCAGACGGTAATTCAATTATTCTCGATTTACGAATTATTGAAATCTCCGGTTTTCAATTCTCTTCCTTTCTGAACCCTGTGCCCTATGCCCTGTGCCCTGAGCAACATCCCCTCATCCCTTCTTGCCTCTGTGCCTTTGTCACCTTGTCACTCACCCACTTGCCCACTTGTCCGCAAACTTGAAATTAGGAATTGTGAAGATAATATTGGAAATTCGGCTCCGTTAATATGATATAGAGTCTGAATAATGCGGCGAGTTTCCGGTTTCCTGCTTTTATTGTTCTGTTTCCAGTCTTTTATCCTGTTCTCCCAGGGTCGTTCAAACCTCAGGCATATAGGGGTAAAGCAGCTACAGAATGCGTTATACCTGGAAGCGCTGAACACCCTGAATGATGCCATCCGGTATGAACCAACGGCTTCGGATCTCTACTTTTTCAGAGGCTATGCAAAATACGGACTTGATGATTTCATCGGGGCGGAAGAGGACTATACAACATCAATCGAACTTTATCCCTGGCAGCCCGATGTTTACATCAACAGGGCCATTGTCCGCAGTCAGCAGGAGAAGTTTGACGGTGCCTTTGAGGATTTTGCAAGCGCTCTTGAGCTTGACGACAAGAATCCTACCATCTATCTGAACCGGGCCCGGATCAACCTCTATACCAAGCGTTTCGATGACTGTATCAACGACTGTTACAGGACCATCGACCTGGATGATTCTGACGAGATGGTATACCTGCTGAAAGGGAGTGCGGAGATGAGCCTTGGCAACCATTATACTGCAATCACATCCTTTCAGAAGGTCATGGAGAAGAATCCCGAAAGTCCATTCGGACTCATCCAGCTGGGAGTGGTTTGGCTGGAACTGGAACGATACGACTCAGCCATCATCCACTTAAACCAGGCGCTAAAACTCGATTCAAACAATATTTATGCCCTGTTTAACCGTTCGCTGGCATATGTCAACAACAAAAATATAGAGGATGGCCTGAAGGATCTTAACCGGATCATCACCCTCTCTCCATATAACTCATACGCCTATTTCAACCGGGCAATCATCCTGAGCGAGATGAAACTGAAAGAGGCTGCCATCAGGGATCTCTCCAACGTGATCCGACTCAATCCCGATAACCTGATCAGCCATTATTACCGAGGATTGCTGCGAACGGAAACCAACAACCTGGAAGGTGCGATGAAAGATTTTAACAGGAGCATCGAACTCTATCCCGATTATACCGACGGATATATGGCTCGGTCGAACCTGAAAGCGAAGATGAATAACCAGCAAGGAGCTGCCCTGGACCACCAGCTTGGGCAGGAGGCGGCTCAGCGAAATCTGAACCGGCCCGACACCCTTGATTTTGATGAGAAAAACTACCTCAAAAACCTGATCAAACTGTCAGGCACCTTCGAGGAGATGAACACGATGTCGAGTAAATTCCAGAACCAGTATGTCGACATTCAGCTGGCTCCCCAGTTCAACCTCTTCTTTGGACAAGCCAGGTACGATCAGATAGAACTCTACGACTCCTACCCGAAAGAGCACTACTTCACCAGCATCATCTCACTGGCAAACAAACCCTACCTGCAGAGCGATTCAGCCCGCAGAGAGATTGTGGAGCGGCAAACGATCCTGCTCAAGACAGTCTCCCGCAACCCGGAGTCTTACCTGATCAGGGCTGTCTCAAATACAGGCCTGAAGGAGTTTAATAAAGCCATTAGTGACTGTGATTCAGCAATCAATATAGATCCTGGTTTTGTATTGCTTTATTTTGCCCGGGCGAACGCCATGTATGGTCTCTACCAACAGCGCCTGGAGGAGGAAAAAGCAAAGCGGCTTCCCGGGATCGGAGATAATCCAGAGCAGGAGGTTGAACCAGAGAGACATCAGGAAGACTCCTTACTCGTAGACTCGATACTGAACGATTATAAAAAAGTGATCCTTCTTGATCCCGGATTCCCGTTTGTATACTACAACAGGGGGGGGCTTCATGCCACCCTGGGAAATTACCAGGATGCGTTGTTTGATTTCCGAAGGGCTGTCGACCTGAAACAGAATTTCGCCGAAGGGTATTACAACCTGGGCCTGATCTACCTGTTGATGAAAGACAAAAACGGTGGCTGCAAGTTCCTCAGCAAAGCCGGAGAGCTAGGCGTTCCCGATGCCTATAAGGTGATGAAACGCTTCTGCTATGAATGATGCCGGATGCCAGATGCCAGATGCCGGATTCCGGATATTAGATTCTCGTTCCCTGTGTCTTGTCCCTTTTTAGGGATAACACTCACTTCTCGTATTTATCCGCCAGTTCAGAAAGTGAATGGATCTCCTCTTCATTCAATTGAAACTTCATCGCTCCGGCATTCTCCTGAGCATGAGAAAGTTTCGTTGCGCCGGGGATTGCCACCACCGTATTGCCATGGGCATAAAGGAGCCAGTTCAGAGCAATTTGGGCAGCGGAGACCTTATATTTTGTTCCCAGCTCTTTCAGGAGGTTGATCAGTGGCAGGCTCTTTTTCATGTTCTCAGCCCTGAATGGACCTGAACTCTTCCTCCAGCCTACACCTTTCAGCAGGTCAGGATTATCATGGAATTTCCCGCTGAGGATTCCCTGCGCCAGGGGTGAGTAGGCAATGATTGTAACGCCTAACTCTTTGGCCGCTTTCAATACTCCGTTCTCTTCAATTTTTCGATCCAGGAGGCTATAACGTACCTGGTTGGATACCAACGAAAGTTCATGATTCTGAAGCTCTTCTGCCGCCTCCCGCATCTTCTGCTCTGAGAAGTTACTCACCCCGATGTACCGGATCTTTTTCTCTTTTGCCAGCTCAGCCATCTGTTTCATCTCTTCGGTAGCTGATGAGAATCCAAAAGGTTGGTGCACCTGGTAGAGATCGATAGGGAAGGGATTCAGCGCCCGGAGCCGTGCATCGATGCTTCTGGGGATATTGGAGGCGAAGCGGAACATCGGCCACCATTTAGTGGCAACGATAACGTCGCCTGGTTTTTTCCCGGCTTTCTGAAGGGCATCGGAAAGTGCCAGTTCAGAAGCGCCACTGCCATACACTTCAGCTGTATCGAACCAGTTGACACCCAGATCGAGGCTCGATTGTACAATGTCACGGATCACCTTGTCGTCGAGTTTGGGCCAGAACTTTCCGGCCAGGTTGTTACGTTTGCTGAACTGCCAGCAGCCGAGGCCGATGGGGGTAACGTGAAGGTCGGATTTGCCGAGTGTTCTTAGGGGGATTGATGTACTCATGTTGATTTTCGATTAATTCGATTCTCGATTACTGACCACTTTTTCATCATATACTTATCCCCAAACCCCCTAAAGGGGGCTTACTTTGCTTCGCAGAAGACCCCTCCCCAACCCTCCCCTTCAAGGGGAGGGAGAAAGTCCCCTTCAGGGGATTTAGGGGTATCTCACGGACAAGGTCCGTTTTCACAGCAAGGCCCAAGATGGCACTCGAAAAAAGCAGATACCACATTGGCCAGGGTGATGAGTATGACAAGGTAAAAAATTACTGTTTCAACAGTCAGAGGTTTACGTTTTGTATCCTTTTCTTCTTCTTTTGTAATGAATAAAAATACCACGGAACCAAGGATACAGGCACCATAAATTACCACAGCCCAGCTATACAGGTGCATTCCCATAACGGCGGTTCCATAACCTGTAGGTTCTCCCGGAGCGGGGCAGATGTGCAGCAGGATCTGCCGGATGGAGAAAACGGCGCTTATCAGTGCGGCGAGAATGACCAGTCCGAAATGCTCTTTCCTGAATCCGAACCAGGTGTTGAGGCTCAGCCCTAAAATCACGCCCAGCATCCCCATTCGCTGTAACAGGCACAAGGGACATGGCTCTTCGTTAAAGCCAAACTGTACAATAAATGCGCCCATCAGTACGGAAGCAACTATCAGCATGGCTCCACTGTTAGCCAGATATAATCCTGTCTTGTTCATAGCTAAAAGTTTAGGTTAAGGGTAGAGGTTGCATGATACAGGAACATCAGGATGCTCAATGTTGTACTCAGGGCAAAAAAGGTGTATGCCCATTTTTTCTTCTGCTTCCAGACGAAGAGAAATGTTGCCAGATAGGATAAGAAGAGAAATGCCATGATGATAGGATTAATGATTTAATTTTAGATGCCGGATGCCGGTATATTACAGGCAAAAATAAGGAATATTGAATGCTTAAGGCTTTTTATGATAATTTCTTATCTCTCTTCTGATGTTCTTTCACAACTGTGAAGATTATTTGCAAAAAATACAACAGCCATTGGCCAAGTCTAACAGGGAGGTGATGAGTCTACTTACAGTTTTTGAAGTTCTGGATCCGGTTCAACCAACCAACGCGAACCAGGTGATTTATTAAAAGCCAGCCCCTAAGATCATCCCGCTTAGCATCGGGATCATCCAGATGATCCAGACGATCACGCTGAATTTGTGGAAATTCAGGATCAGTTTTTCATCTTTTCGGATCAGGACCCAGGTAGCCCAGATAGCGTGGAACAGCATGATGAGGATGGCTGCTTTGCCGGTCATTCCGTGAAAGGTGAGCCGCCAGAAAGAGCCGGCGATCATGAACATGGCTGTGGTGCCGATGGTGTCGCACACAAACCCGCTCCAGAAAAACCAAAGGTGCCACCACTTCAGCTTCCGCTGGATCCGCTCTGCCCATACGCCAATGGAATAGAGCACCATGGCGAGGTTGATGAAGATGATGGAGAAGAGGAGTTCGGTGCTCATGCACCACAAATATACAAATTCAGATAACTCTTACGACTTCACAAAATAATAGGAAAACAACGCCACTGGACGGTAGATTGCGTGGGCGAATTTGGAGAAGGCGAAGAGGATCACCAGCTCCATGGAGATGATGGTATGGATCACGAAGATTACCTGGTTGATGACTGTGTGACCTCCCAGCGCTACTGCCACCTCCAGCCAGAATCCGGTAAAGCCGGCAACCCAGAGGAAGACCAGGAACATCCAGTCGGAGAATTGGGTTTCGGTGTAGGCCTTTGTCACCTTTTTCGACCGGTAATAGATCGCCATTGAGGTGCCGTACATCATCAGCAATCCGGCCAGGGTGCCCAGAATCCGGCTGGGCCACCAGATCGCAAGGGCAGGGTCCTTCAACAGGAGGTCGAGGATGGTAGCCACCAGCAGTCCGATAAAGCCCCACATGATCGACCAGTGGACAAACCAGGGGTGCTGCCATTCAGGCTTCCCAACCCAAAAATCCTCCTCTTCGTCGCCGCAGTTGCGGTACCTCTTCAGCAGGGCCATCTCATCCAGTACATAGTGGAATGCTCCGGGAACCTTCTTCCATTCAAAAACCGGTTTCTCATTGCCGCTGTAAAGGTGTCGCATCATGTTGATGATGCCAATCACCAGAGCCAGTCCTGTGAGGCTGAAGATGATCATTCCCAGGTCGTGGATTACATCAAACGGCATCCAGTTAAATATCCAGCGGGAAACATCGTGATCTGGCTTCAGGGTAAAGAGAAAGAAGCCCAGCAAGACGGCAAGCGCCACAGTAAAAAGGATGGCGAACGGATTGCTTTTAAAGAGCAGTTTGGTGAGTCCGGTAGGCTCGTAGCTGGCGATGGCATAACGCCTGATTGCAGCCATGTAAGGCGCAGGTCCCGCCTGACGTGGGCACGCTTTGGTACACTCACCGCATGCGTAACAGAGCCACACTTCACGGCTCTTCAGGATATCCTTTTTCAGTCCGAGCATGCCAAAACGGATGAACATACGAGGGAAGTTGGCCCTCTTCTCTGTTAGGTCGCACACGGCGGTGCAGTTGCCGCAGTTGTAACAGGCGGCGAAATCGCTGGCCCCGTATTTCGCCAGCTCCTTTGAAAATGCTGTATCTACTTGATTCATGATAACCGGATTTTAGGCGTGTAGAGAAAATAGGCATCATCGTCGTCCATGCCAGCCGCTTCAAGGATATGGTATTTGTTCATGGTCATGACATGGTAAGTGACAAGGGCATTCTCCTTCTGCATCTGTTTAGCTATCTGCGGGATGGTGAGCGGTTCACTGTCGATCTGACTGAGAATCTCTTTCCAGATGTTGGGATACTCTTTCATCAGCCCCTCACCTGTGGCACCTTCACTTCCCGGTGCGGCGATTTTTTCCTCCAGGATGACAGGTGCCATGAATCCGTCAATCATCGACTCGATCTCCAGGTTGGTATATTGTGCCACCTCGATGGCATCGGCCGGACAAACCGGTGCGCAGATTCCACAGCCGGTACAGGTAGCTCCGTTGACGCCGGCAACTACTTTCCCATTCGTCTCCATCTGGAAGATGGCTTCGTAATCGCACACCTCTGCACACTTTCCACACCAGGTACAAGCCTCTTCGTTGATCCGTGCTACGATGGGCTCCATCTCCAAACTCTCCTTGCAGAGAAGTGCATTGATTTTAGCGGCAGCCGACATGGAAGACTGGACCGATTCGGTGATATTTTTCGGCCCCTGGCAGGACCCACCCAGCATGACCCCATTGATCACGGTCTCTACCGGACGAAGTTTCGGATGAATCTCGTTGAAGAAGCGGTCGTTCCCTATCGGGATCTTGAGCAACTGTGCCATTTCTCTGCTGTCAGAGCGTGCTTCCATCCCCGTGACCAGTACCAGCAGGTCGGGCGTGAGTTCCAGCTGTCGTTTGGCAGTCAGATGGTCGGTCACCTCAATTTTTACTTCTCCTCCGGAAACCGCAACTACCGGGGGATCCTTCTCTTTGTACATCAGGAATAGATCTCCCTGTTTTGATGCCTGGTTGTAAAGGACCTCCTGTTTGCCGTATGTGCGTATGTCGCGGTAGAGATGTATCGACTTCATGTTGTCAAACTTCTTATGCAGCTCCAGTGATGCATGCATGGTGCTGGTACAACAAGTGCGGGAACAGTATTTATTTTCACCTTTATGCTGGCGCATTCCTACGCAATAGATAAATGCCACGCTATGTATCTCTTTGCCCTCAATTTTCAACGAACCAGAAGCTTTCTCGATTTTCTGCTTGAACTCGGGCAGGGTAATGATTCTGTCAGACAAGCCATAACCAAATTCTCCCTCTGCCGGAATATTTGGATCGAAGCCGGTGGTGACCAGGATCGCTCCTGCCGGAATCTTCATAACCTCCTCGCCGTGTTGCCTGATCTTCACCTCCACGGTGAAATTCCCCAGACTTCCGGTAACGCTCTCGACGGTAGTGCTGGTAAAGAGTTTGATCGTTGGGATCCTGCGAATTTGCTCCAACATTTTTTGTGTCAGCTCCTTACCAGACGCCCCTGTTGGGTATAGTGTATCCCATGCTGCCACCTGGCCGCCGCTCTTCTCCTCTTTCTCTATAATAAAGACTTCATTCCCCATCCGCGAAAGATCGATAGCAGCCCTCATCCCGGCAACACCGGCGCCAATGATCACCACACTCTTTATCGCTTTGATACTGACAGGCTCCAGTGCCTCCGACCAGGAGACCCGTTGGATCCCTGCACGGATCAGGCCGGCGGCCTTCAAGGATGCCTGGTCGGGATGGTCGGAGTGTGCCCAGGAGCATTGCTCACGTACATTCACCTGCACGTAGTTGTATGGATTCAGCCCCGCCCGCTGCGCTACATTACGAAATGTGTGCAGATGCAACTTTGGGGAACAGGAGGCTACTACGATGCCATCCAGATTATTTTCCTGGATGTCATTAACCATCTCCTTCTGGTTAGAGTCGGCACAGGCGAACATGACATTTTTTGAGATCGCCACACTCTCTTCGTCCTTCATCATATCACAAAGCTGTTCCACATCCACATAGTCGGAGATGTTTCCGCCGCAATGGCAGATGTAGACGCCTATTCGTTTTTTCTTCTCTTGATTTCCCATGTCAGTGAGGGTGTTAATTAGTGTTCCATCATTGTGAGGTAGGCCGAAACTTCGGAAGCTGCACAGCCGGCCGAGAGGATCGAATCGGGGATGTCCATCGGAGCGGCAGCAGTACCTGCAACAAATACGCCATCTACCGTGGTGCGCGCCGGACTCATCAGCGGATCAGCCTGACGGATAAAACGGAACTCGTCCAGAGCAGGTGCTTCGCTGGTAAATGTTTTCAGGATGGAGTTTTCAGGCCTTACGCCGGAGGAGAGAACCACCAGGTCGTGGTTGAATTCCTTCACCTCTCCGGTTTCGATGTCTTCGATCCGGATAGTGAGGTCACCGCTATTGTCATCTTTCTCCCGTATTTTGGCCACTTTCCCCTTGATGAAGTTTACTCCCATTGAAGTGGCTTCCTGGAAGAATTCGTCATACCCCTTCCCAAAGGAACGAATATCAATGTAGTAGATGGTGATGTCGGCCAGGGGAAGTGCGCCCATTAGCAGCTGTGCCTGTTTGATCGAGTACATGCAGCAGATCTGTGAGCAGATAGGGTTGTTGGCGCATTCGGTCCCGCAGGAGGGGTAATTCTCCAGACTGGAGTCGCGCGAGCCGGTGCAAAGGACATAGGCAATGTTATCGGGGGTTTTCCCATCACCAGGCCTCACTACATTGTTGTAAGGCCGTGTAGGTGCGATCAATCGGTCCATCTGGAGGGCATCAACCACATTGGGGTATTTCCCGAAGCCGTAATGTGGTTTCTGGGTGGCGCTGAAGAGCTTGAATCCAGAGGAGATGATGATCGAGCTGGCATAAACAGGCGTCTCCTCTTTTTTCTGGGAAAAGTCGATAGCGTCGGCCGGACAGGCAGAGATGCACTGGTGGCACTCGCGGCAGTTGCTACAGTCGAGACAACGCGAGGCGCTCATCCTGGCCTCCTCTTCGGTGTAAGTATTCTCTACATCCCGGAAGTCCTTGATTCGCTCTTCAGGCTTCCTGAAGGTATCGATTAGTGGCTTCTGCGGTTCGATCTGCTTGTTTGTGAGCAATTTCGCTTTATCCACTGGTGCCAGTTTGTCTCCGAAGGAGAAGTCGTGAAGATCGTGACGGTCGTTACGATCGTTATGGTCGTGAGGCATCTCACTGAGGAGGTATTTGTCCAAATAGAAAGCGGCCCGTTTTCCCTGGCCAACCGCTTCGATGATGGTTGTGGGACCGGTCACTGAATCGCCACCGGCAAAGATCCAGCCTGTGGAGGTCTGAAGGGTGGTTGGATCGGCCTGGATGGTGTCATCTTTCCGGATGGTAAGTTCGGTGGCAAAGGGGGAGGTTGAGGGGCGCAACCCGATCGCTTCGATCACAAAGTCGACAGGCTCGGTATAGTTTGATCCCTTTATCTCCACGGGACGCCTCCGGCCGCTTTCATCGGCTTCACCCAGTTCCATCTTCACCATCTCCACCAGGGTTACACGACCATGGGAGCTGCTGAAACGAACCGGATTGAGCAGGATACGAATATTGATTCCCTCCTCTTCGGCCTCTTCAATTTCGGGACTAAAAGCGGGCATCTCTTCCCGGCTTCTGCGGTAGATGATATCCACATTCGTAGCTCCCAAACGCAAAGCCGTACGGGCAGCATCGATAGCGGTATTCCCACCGCCGATCACCATCACCCGCTTCCCTGTCAGGTCGGCACGCTGGCCGATATTCGCCTCCAGCAGGAAGTCGAGGCAGGAGACAACGCCTTCGAGTTCAGCTCCTTCGATCATCAGTTTGCTGGTTTCGTGGGTTCCTACCGATACAAACAGCGCATCAAACCCCTGCTCTTTCAACTCCATCAGGCTGGAGACCCGGTGGTTGCAGACAATCTCCACACCCAGTGAAGTAATGTTTTGGATGTCGCGGTCAACCACCTCTTTTGGAAGCCGGTATTCGGGGATTGTGAGTTTAAGCATCCCACCCGGTTCGGGAGCTGCTTCAAAGATGGTCACCTTGTGCCCATTCAGGGCCAGGAAATAGGCTGCTGTCAACCCTGACGGGCCGGAACCAACTATGGCTACTTTCCTTCCGGTGGAATCCTTGACCGAAACCGCAGGGGCTTCGGGGTGTTTCGTGTAATACTCTTCAGCGAAAAAGCGCTTTATGCGGCGCATGTCTACAGCTCCGTCAACGCTTCCACGTGTGCATTCGCCCTGGCAGGGGGCATAGCAGGCGCGACCCAGGCTGCCCGGGATGGGTGCATCTTCGAGGTGCAGGTGCATCGCCTCTTCATACTGGCCATTGCGCACCAGGGAGACATATCCGTAAGGCTTCACGCCACCCGGACAGGCAGCGATGCAGGGAGCCGACTCATCCTGCCGGTCAATTACCGCGATACGTGGATTGGCCAGTGTGAACGGGATGTAAGCCACTTTGCGGCCTACGAGGTTGCGGTTGTATTGGTCAAGACGGATCTCGGGGCATGCCTGTTCGCACTCCTGGCATCCGGTACAAGCTTCAGGTTTCACATAGCGTGGGTTCCTGGTCACCTCAACGTGAAATCCTTTCTCATTCCGGCTTATCTTTTTGATGTCGCTGTTGAGCATCACCGTGATGTTCCCGTGTCGTGCCGTTTCTGACATCTTTGGGGTGGTAATGCAGGCAGCGCAGTCGAGGGTAGGGAATACCTTAGACAACTGGATCATCTTCCCCCCGATTGAAAGGTCCTTCTCTACCAGCAACACCTTTCGGTTCATGTTGGCCAGACTCAGGGCAGCTTCCTGTCCTGCGATCCCGCCACCCACGATCAGCGCATCATATTTTTCTTCGTTTTTTTTCATTTTTCGCCAATTCCCCGGTTCGTTTCCGGGATGTTATTCTATTTCTGCTAAAATCTTACTGAAGTTGTTCATATGGCTCACAAACGGTTCGGCACATACTGAACAGAGGGCAGCCATCCGGATCCGTTTCGGGCTGATATTCTTCTCCTGCATCAGCTTCTGGGCCTCATTGATAATGGAATTCGTATGGTCGGGACATTTCGCGCTGTAGGAGCATTCGTGGCCGTCGGCTGCAATGAACACCCCGTCGAATCCCTGTTCTAAGGCATGCATGATCCAGCGGGGCTTGATCCCTGAAGAACAGGGCATGCTGATCACATAGACGGAAGGTGAATAGTGTAGCTTTCGAAGCCCGGCCTGGTCGATCCCCGGGTCAGAAATCTTATCCGTGGAGAAGACCAGGATTTTTGGTGATTGCTTTGTTGGTTCCATGTTGTTGGTTTTTGGTCATAGTTCACCTTATACGCGCCCCTAAATCCCCTTTGTTACCCCTAAATCCCCTAAAGGGGACTTACTCCTGCTTTGCAGGATTTCCTCCCCTTCAAGGGGAGGATTAAGGAGGGGTACTCGCGCAGCGAAATAAGCCCCCTTTAGGGGGTTTGGGGGCAAGCAGGCGATCAGGGGTATAAAAAGGGTTTAAGCTTTCTTCAAAAACATCCGTGAATAACTCGGTTCTTCGATGATCCCAAGGAATTCGTGGCTCATTTTCTGGCACCACCTGGGGATGTCGTTTTTGGTTCCTTCGTCGGAGGAGTAGATCTCCATGATCTCTCCTGAGTTGATCTCACCGATGCCTTTTTTAGCTGCCAGCAGCGGTCCTGGACAGGCGGTTCCACGTGCGTCAACGATTTTATTGGAGGTCAGGGTTGTCAGTTCTTCTGTATTCATAATTGTATAGGTTTTATATTATCGATTATTGCTTTTCTATCGTGAGCCGCAATAAATTGCAGCTGTACCCTCTATTTTGCTATTTCGCTATTTCGCTATTTCGCTTCTTGTGAATATCGAGAGTAACGTGATTAGATAAACAGCTGTACTTTGCTTTCGGAGGCGTCGCTCAGGAAGGTGGCAACGCCGCAGACTGTCATATGCGGATAGTCAATCATCTCCTCTTTTTTGAAGCCCATGAGGTTCATAGACATTTCACAGATAGCGATCTCCACGCCCATCTCTCCACCCACCTGGATCAGCTCCTCCAGCGAGGCAACGTTGTTCTTCTTCATGATCCCTTTCATCATTGCCGTTCCCATACCTCCCATGTGCATTTTTGAAAGCTTGGTTTGTTTGCTTCCCTTAGGATGCATAAAACCGAGCATGGATTGAATGAGGTTTTTTCCTTTCCCATGCTTTCTAGGGTCACGTAAGGCTGCGATCCCCCAGAAGGTAAAGAAGAGTTTCACTTTCATATCGTAAGCAGCAGCACCTGTGGCTATGATCATCGCTGCAAGCAGTTTGTCAAGATCTCCCGAAAATACTACCATGGAGATCTGGTCTTTGGTTCCCTTTTCCAGGGTGTCGAACCTTTTTTTGAGATCTTCCAGTTGTTGGTTTAATAACAGATCCATATGTCAATTTATTTAGATATAGTTATATGCAGATATATAGGTGCAAAGGTATGTTATAGGAAAACCTGCTGAAAAAATATAGTGTGATAGGTGTTTCTCTAGGGTGTGATTTTTATCACACTGTGAAACTGTTAACGTCGGATTGAAGCAATTTCGGTAATAGCCAGGATGGCGGCATGGATATGATCTTCTGTATTGAAAGGCCCCATACTGAGACGAACTGTGCCGTGTATTTTGTCCGTACCGATCCCAACATGAACCAATGGAGCGCATTGCAATCCGGTGCGGCAGGCGATGTCATAGTCGACATCCAACATTGTGCCCACATCTCCTGAATCAAATCCTTTGATGTTGAGGCTGAGTACCGGGTTCCGGTTATCGGGGTTGTCGGCACAATAGGTGATTACATTTTCGAGAGACTGGACACCTTTGCGCAACTTATCCCAAAGGGTGATCTCTTTCTGATGGAGATTTTCGATGCCATGTTCCAACACCCATTTCACCCCGGCATTCAGTCCGGCTACCCCTACAAGGTTTAGTGTACCGCATTCAAGCCGGTATGGGTATTCCTCCAGATGGGTCTTTTGCGCAGAACGGACCCCGGTTCCTCCAAACCGGGTCAACCTTACCGGTACCCCTTCCATCACATAAGAGCCTCCGATACCTGTAGGGCCCATCAGGCATTTGTGGCCGGTAAATACCAGCACATCGATATCCATCGCCTTCATATCAATGGGGATCGCCCCAGCACTCTGACTGGCATCAACGATAAATATCAGCCTATGTTCTTTGCAAATAGCTCCGATCTCAGCCAGTGGTTGCACAGTTCCAATCACATTGGAGCAATGGTTGACCACAACCATGTGGGTATTCTTCCGTATGGCCTTGCGGAAGTCGTCGGGGTTCACATATCCATGACCATCAAACGGAAGGTGTGTCACGTCGATGATTCCATCCTGTGAAAGATGAAACAACGGACGAAGAACCGAGTTGTGTTCCAGCATGGTGGTTATCACATGATCGCCCGGGTTGGCTAACCCTTGCAGGATCATATTGAGGGAATCGCTGGCGTTATAACTGAAGGTTAACCTGTTCGCATCATCCCCGTTGAAGAGTTTCGTGAGAAGTGAGCGGGTCTCCTGCACCATCTCTTCTGTCTCAATGGCAGCATCAAATCCTGCACGGCCCGGACTAACTCCGTGGTTACGGTAGAAGCTGTTCATAAATTCATAAACAACATCGGGTTTGGGAAAGCTTGTAGCTGAGTTGTCGAGATAGATCATAAGATTCAAGGTTCAAGGTTCAAGATTCAAAGTTCAAGATTCAAATCATCCAGTCATAGTTGTCATTGCGAGGAGCCGAAGCTGCGAGCGAAGCGAAGCAGGCAGCGACGCGGCAACAGTTATCCAGTCATCAGAATCCAGCATCAAGGATCCAGCATCTAGGATCCAGCATCTAGGATCCAGGATCCAGGATAAGTGCATCCGCCACAATCCCGGCCATTGTCTGAATCTTTACTCCCAGCTTGTAGGTGGCATTCAGCTGGATCAGCTGGTCCACACAGTTGTGGCAGGGGGTTACAACGATCTTCGCCCCGCTGTTCCGGATCTGGTCGGCCTTGATTGCTCCGGCGCCAATGCGCCGTTCATTGTATTCACTCATAGAGAGCATTCCTCCCCCTCCCCCGCAACAATGGTTGTCGGTTCCATGGGGAGTCATCTCAACAAAATTCCTGACAAACTGATTCAGGATGAATCGTTGCTCACGTATGACACCTCCGTTGCGAACCAGGTTGCAGGGGTCGTGCATAGTGACCGTTTCGGTAATCTTGTCGGGATCAAGGCTGATCCTTCCTTCCCGGATGTAAATAGCAATACACTCCACAGAACTCATCACCTGGAAAGGGAAGCCCCGATCGAGGTAATTAGGCGACTCCCACCGGAAAGCACGGGTTCCATGTCCGCATTCACCCAGTACCAGGCTTCCGGCATCGAGGGTTTCAATCTCCTTCCACAGCCGGTCAGCGATCAGGCTGGCCTCCTCCTGGTTACCTGAAAAAAAGGCGTAGTTGGTCACATCGTACATCCGGGTTGACAAAGTCCAGCTCTCTCGTGCCGCATAAAAGATCTTCGCCATGGCGGCAATGGAAAGCGGGTAGAATTTAGGTTCCCTGGGATTCAGGGTATACAGGATATTCTTCCGGGGCTGATCCAATGGAATGCTGGCTTCCGGATCACCTACTTCGTCGGCCATCTCCTCCTCCATCCATTTCAGGGTATCCACATAATCGGCTGTAGGTATGGCCATGTTGTTGCCAGTTTCAATCGCTGCATTTACGGTGGACTGTAGCGTGGCAGGTACCATGCCCATGTTCGAGAGCATGTTGCGACCAACAGAGACAAGGTAGCTGATATCGACTCCTATTGAACAATGCATGGTACATCTCCCGCAACCCGTGCAGGAACCAAAAAGCAGATCTACCATCTCTTCGGCTGTTGTTTTGTCGAGGTCCCGGGCATTCACCAGTCCAGGTAAGAATTTCCCGGTGAAGGTAAAGTAGCGTTTATAGATGGAGGCGACCAGGTCTGCTTTTCGTGCCGGCGTAAGGCGAGGATCTTTGGTTGCGAGGTAAAAGAGGCAACTCTCAGCACACAGGCCGCAATGTACACAGCTATTCAGTTGTGTCAGCAGCTTGCTGTTGCCATTCATGCGAAGAGGTTCCAGCCCCTTGCAGATATGTTCCTGTGTCAGTTCGTCCCTCATCTTATACCATTCGTCCCTGATTCATGCAATTCGTCCCAAAATCGTGCAATTCATCCCTAACTTCTTACTCTCATACCCTGATACCCTCATACCTCCCTACCTCCCTACTTCCCTACTTCCCCACTTCCC
>CALCGJ010000276.1 GCA_937900965.1 uncultured Bacteroidota bacterium
GCATCACTTCTTCCTTCTCCAGGTCCAGTTCCTGAGTTTGGATAACCTCTGCATGTAGGTGGAGAGGTGCCGGTCTTTTTTCCGTGGATAGATATCTTCGATGTAGATGAGGATGCCAGTTTCTTCCACCTCTCCGAATTCGTGATTTATTGCTGTCCCAAAGGTCATCATGGTGGGGGATAGATTCATGTAGGCATTGACCAGGGGTGGGACAGACTCACGGTATTTTCGGATAGTCTGGACGAGGATCTTGTAGTTCTCCTCAAAAGTGGGAGCTGTGAAGATATTGGAGAGGAAATCGTCCGGGGTCTCCAGGACCAGAGGTTTAAAGGGGGACATCAGGTGCAGGTTGTCAGGAAAAAACTTTTCCAGGAAGTAAAGAATGATATCCCGTGCTGTGCTGTTGTATGAGGGATACATCGTCATCTTGCCAAAGAAAAACTTCACGTCAGGGTTTTCAATGATCATGGCACCAATCCCGTCCCACAAATTATCCAGTGAGTAAAGCCCCCTCCGCAAATTGAATGATGGCTGGTAGTTTGGTTGTACAAAGGATCGGCCCAATTCGATGGACTCGGGGAGGAAATCGCGAATGAAGCGGGGAGTGAAGTTGAACAGTTCTCCGGTTGCTGAGTTGATGCAGCCTTTGTCGTTGCAGGGGATGTCTTTTCCATGGATGAACCGGTACCCGCCAACGATAACCTCGTCATCAGGATCCCAGACGATAAGCTGCTGAAACGGGGGGACATCCATATCGAGTGCATCAATGTCAACAGACATCCCGGTGCCCCCCCCGGCATCCCGGAACGTGATCTCGCGAAGCCGGCCCACCTCTTGCATCAGGTTTGGACTGTCGTGGGCTGTGAAGACAAATATCTGCCGCTTGCCATTGTTGGTGTTGCGAACAAACTTGTGCTCGTTCAACTCTTCAAGGAGCAACTTGCGTTCTACCGGTTCGATGATAGGTTCCATAAACAAGAAACGGGATGCGGAATATGCGTTTTTTTAGTAAAAATAATAAAAATTCAAGATAATGACACTAAAACGCTAAAACAGCATAATAAACATCCAAAGAGAAGGAGCCATGAGTTACAAATATTCAGAAGTCTGGCAGATAGCGAATGGCTGCCGGCAAAGCTTTATCTTTGCGTAAAAAAAAGAGAATGCTGTATCCATCTGACTTCGAAGAGAAGATTGGTTTCACACAAGTTCGTGAACTGATTCATGATGCCTGTTTGTCAGACTTAGGGAAACTGGAAGCAAAGGAGCTGTTATTTTCGACAGATCATCAGGATGTTCTCAGGCGACTTCAGGAAACCGAAGAGTTCAGACAAGTCCTTTTATCACAAGATTCTTTCCCATCACAGGATTATTTTAACACCATTCCACTCCTCACCCAGCTTCGCATCGAAAATACCTGCCCGGAACCCGAGCAACTCTCAGAGCTGAGATTAGCGCTTTCAACGTTTATTGACATTGTACGGTTTTTCAACGACGAGCGCAAGGAGACCTATCCCAGACTATGGAATCACCTTAAGGAAAGTACGGGGTACGAAGTACGAAGTACGAATGCAAGTACAAAGTACGAAGGACGAAGTAAGAAGGAAGAGAGAAGAGGGAAGAGCACAGAGCTCAGGGCTCAGGACTCAGAATCCAGTATAAATGAACCAGTATCCGGCATCTGGCAACCGGCAACCGGCATCCGGGAGCTTATTGACCGTGTGCTTGACGATAAATCACAGGTTCGGGACAGTGCTTCAAAAGAATTGGCAGAGATCAGAAAGGGTATCAACCGGCTTCAGGGAGGAGTAGAGAAGCGGATGAACCAGATCTTTAAAGAGGTCAGAAAAAGTGGATGGATTGATGAAGGGGCAGAGGTGACATTGCGTGAAGGCCGATTGGTTATTCCATTCCGGAGTGCTCACAAACGGAGGATCCGGGGGGTGGTTCATGATGAATCGGCAACCGGACAAACAGTTTATGTGGAACCGGTAGAGCTTTTTGAGATGAACAATGAGATCAGGGAGCTTTACTATGCTGAGAAACGGGAGATCATTCGGATACTGACGGATGTAGCTGTTTCTATCCGACCACATATCGAAGAGCTGACAGATATAAACTACCTGCTGGGGAATATCGATTTTATCCGTGCAAAAGCCCGGATTGCGATCAAAGTCGGTGGAGTGCTCTGCAATCATATTGTGAATCATCCACATATTCAATGGTTTGAGGCGGTACATCCCCTCCTCTATCTTTCACATAAAAAGGCAAAGAGGAGTGTGGTGTCGCAAGAGATCTCCCTCTCTGCCGAACAATGTGTGCTGGTGATCTCAGGCCCCAATGCCGGGGGGAAATCGATCTGCTTAAAAACAGTGGGACTTCTGCAATACATGCTTCAGTGTGGAATACTGCCCCCGGCCCGTGAAGATTCGGAATTTGGCATTTTCCGGAAGATCATGATCGACATTGGAGATGAACAGTCGCTCGAGAACGATCTGAGTACCTATACATCAAAGCTTCTGAACATGAAGTTCTTCCTTGAAAACCTGGATGGGCACAGCCTCTTTCTGATTGACGAGATGGGGACGGGAACCGATCCTTCGGTTGGAGGGGCAATCGCTGAAGCTGCACTTCTTAGTATGGTTGGGACGGGGGCTTATGGGGTAGTAACAACGCACTATTCGAATTTGAAACTCCTTGCTTCGCGGATACCAGATGCCGGATACCAGATGCCAGATAAAAAGTCAGGAGATCAGACATCCTGTATCCGGGATCAGGCATCCGGTATCCGGTATCCGGCATCCGGTATCCGGTATCCGGGATCAGGCATCCTGAACGGTGCTATGCTCTTCGACACGCGGAACATGAAGCCACTCTACAAGCTGAAGATTGGGAAGCCTGGCAGCTCCTTTGCCATAGAGATAGCGACTTCAATTGGTTTTCCGGAGGAAGAGTTACAGCAGGCATCAGAGTTGATAGGAGGAAGCCAGCTCGATTTTGAACGTCAGTTGCAGGCTCTGGAACAGGAAAAGGAGGATGTTACAAAGCGGTCGGGCGAGCTTCATGTCGCTGATGATTTTCTTGATGAGATGATCATCAAATATGAGAAGATGATCGATGAAATAGAGCGTTCCAAAATGGAGATACTGGAGAAGGCACGCGAAGAGGCACATCAGCTGTTGAAAGATTCCAACAAGCTGATCGAGCATACCATAAAAGAGATCCGCGAA
>CALCGJ010000277.1 GCA_937900965.1 uncultured Bacteroidota bacterium
TAACGTTCACTATTTTGCTCATGATGACAGGTTCATCGAATCAGTTAATTTCTTTTACTATTGACAAACATTTGCTGTCAATCCCTATTACAGTTGTTGAACGCGTTGTGAGGGCAGTGGAGGTTACACCTCTGGGGAAAGCCCCGGAGATTATTCTGGGTGTCATTGACTATCATGGCGATATCATTCCGGTAATGAGTCTCAGGAAGCGACTGGGTTTTCCAGACCGCAAGCTTATCTCCTCAGACAGGCTTATGATTATCCGAATATCTTCCCGCAGACTTGCCCTGGTTGTGGATGAGGTCGGGGAGGTGATTCCTCATGACAATAACCGAATTGCCACTTCAGGTATATTCCCCACAGCGATTGAGGCAAAAGGTATTACCCGTTGCAGTGACGGCCTTATCCTGATTTATGATCCGGAGAAATTCCTCTCTTCATCGGAAGAGTTTGACCTTGAAGAAGCCTTGAAGAGCAACAAAATCAAGAAGGTACAAATAAATGAATAACCATTCCCACATAGCGCAAGCCAGTAAGGTTGTATCAGAAAAGCTGGGGCTTTATTTTCCGGAGAATAGGTACCAGGACCTCTCTGCGGGGCTGCACGAGGCATCAAAGGAACTTGGCTTTGAAGAAGATGGGACAACATTTATTTCCCTGCTGATTGAACAAAAACTATCCAACAAACAACTTGATATCCTGGCCGAAAAGCTGACAATTGGCGAAACCTATTTTTTCAGGGAGAAACAAATCCTTACAGCATTCAGGGAGATGATCATCCCGTCACTGGTAAAAAAAAGAGAATTTACCACCCGTTCGATCCGGATCTGGAGTGCAGGATGTTGTTCCGGGGAGGAACCCTATACGCTGGCAATGATCCTTTCAGAGATCATCCCCGACATTGCTTCCTGGAATATTTCCATCCTGGCAACAGATATAAACAGGAGATTTCTGGATAAGGCCGCAAGTGGAAAATACACGCCCTGGTCTTTCAGGGAGACACCCGTTGAAACCAAAAAAAGATATTTTACCCCTGCTGGCAGAGAGTTTGAGATCTCTCCTGATATTCGTAACATGGTCAATTTTAAGCACTTGAACCTTGTAAATGATCCGTTTCCTTCAGAACGAAGTAACACAAACTCGATGGATGTGATTTTCTGCAGGAATGTACTGATGTATTTCGCGCCAGAAACTGCCAGGGCAGTTGGGGAAAAATTCTATCACTCACTTACAGATGAGGGTTGGTTTATTACCAGCCAGGTTGAACTTTCTGACGAGCTATTCCATCTGCTTGGCAAGGTAAATTATAAAGATTCATTCCTCTATCGGAAAACAGAAAAAAAGGTTGATCTTCCAAAAAAATTGCAACTTACTGAAACAAAGCGATCGAAAGCATTCTCAACTTCATCAATAAAACATCAGAATGGAAATTTGAAGCCGGTTGTTCAGGTAAAAACCCCTGAGTCCGTTAAAAAGTCACCGAAAGCAACCGAGGATCCGGTTACAGATCTGATGGAACTTACGAGGAGCTTCGCAAATCAAGGAGATCTGAAAAATGCTCTCCGATGGTCGGATAAGCTTATTGACACCGACCGATCCAATCCAGAAGGCTACTACCTCCAGGGAATGATACTGTTTGAACAAGGGGAACTGATTGAGGCTGAGAAACAACTGAAAAGGGCTCTTTACCTTGACCCCGATCATTTATTATCCCATTTTCAAATGGCCACACTATGCCTTCGGTCAGGAAAAGAGAAACAAGCCAGGAAGCATAAACAGAATGTTATTGATTTGCTTCAAAAATTCCAGGATGACACTTTCATTCCGGGCACCGAAGGAATGACAGCTGGCCACCTGAGAGGTCTTTTGCAACCTATAAATATATTGGAGCATGAGTGATGAAAAGGAAATACTGAAAAACAGGGCTCGTGAACTTGCTAAACAGGATGAGACCAAATTATCCGATAAGGGAGTTCTGAAGGAGATGCTCAGTTTTCTTCTTTCCGGGGAGCATTACGCAATAGAGACCTCATTTGTAATGGAAGCCCTGAACATCCATGAGATGACTCCGATCCCCGGGACTCCTGCTTTCCTTACCGGAGTTATGAACGTAAGAGGAAGAATAATCCCAATGATCAATCTGAAGAAGTTCTTCTCGTTGAAAGAGGAAGGGATCGTTTCTTCTACGAATGCTATCATCCTTAGGGATCAAACATATGAAGCTGCGATTCTGACCGATGCCATCTTACCGACCCACTGGGTTGCAGAATCTTCAATCCAACCGATTCCATCCAACCTACATGGGATCGGAGCTGAGCACCTGCTAGGGGTAACTGGAGATGCGGTTATCATCATCGACGGCAAAAGCCTCATCAAAAAGCTTGAAACAACATTAACAAACAGAAAATCTTAATATAAACAATCATAAACCAAGGAGAAACGATCATGAAATCCGGATTAATCATCAGCACCCGTACCCAGTTGTATCTCGGAGCGGGAACCATTCTAACCTGTGTGATCATAGTGATCATGTCAGGAATTGTGGGGACCCAACAAATCGATGAGATTTACGCGAAGATTGAACAGTCGAACAAAATCAGCAAGATGCTAACAGAGATGAAAGCGGACCAAAACCGAAATCATTCCCTTGCTTTGCAGATGGTGATGACCAGCGACATAAATCAGCGGATAGAACTGGAGAATGAGATCCGTACGAAGGCCGATGAAATCACCACATTCCATGGAAATATGGAGCAATTGCTTCTCACCACACCTGAAACCCTAGTCAAATACAAGGAAGTGGAGGCATTATTCGCCGAATACAGAAAAAACCGGGAACACCAGATTATGCTTTTGAAAGAGGGAAAGACAAATGAAGCAATCGTTCTCACCACAATGACCCAGATGCCCTTATATAAAAAACTCCTTTCGAACATTAATACCATTCAAGCTGATCTTGCTGCAAAGACTGAGGAGCTGACCATTGAGGCTACCAATGTGAGTAAGAGCGCCCGGATTGGGATCTGGATTCCCGGAGCGATCTCAATGGTAGTTGTTGGATTAATGGTTGCCTGGGCTATCTGGGTTATCCGGAGCCTGATCAAAGGGATTACCAAAGGGATCAACATCCTGGATATAACTTCCAATGAAATTCTGACCACTGCAACCGAGGTCTCGACTGGTGCTACTGAAACAGCCACCTCTGTGGCGGAGACTACAACGACTATTGAAGAAGTCCGTCAAACATCTCAACTTGCAAATAAAAAAGCCATAAAAGTTCTGGAGAACTCTCAAAAGGCCTCTGAAGTAGCAGAAAATGGCAAGTCATCTGTCATGAAGACGATCGAAGGGATGCAGCGAATCAAAGCCCAGATGGATCTTATTGCTGAAAGCATTGTCCAGTTAGCTGACCAGAGTCGGGTGATCGGAGATATCACTACCACAGTCAACGACCTGGCTGATCAATCGAATCTGCTTGCTGTTAATGCAGCCATTGAAGCAGCTAAAGCAGGTGAGCAGGGACGAGGTTTTGCTGTTGTAGCTCAGGAGATCAGAAGTCTGGCAGAACAATCAAAAAAGTCGACATCACAAGTAAAGGATATCCTTAACGAGGTTCAAAAATCAGTAAGTCATGCCGTGATGGCAACAGAACAAGGGAGTAAAGCTGTTGAAAATGGGAGTGCCCTTGCCAACGAAAGTGGGGAGGTAATTGAATTGCTGGCTGAAACAGTTGAGGAGGCCGCCCAATCCGCTCTCCAGATCTCTTCATCAACCAACGAACAAATGGCCGGGATGGATCAGATCGTCCCAGCGATGGAGAACATTAAACAGGCCAGTGAACAGAATGTGATTGGAACGAGGCAAACACAGACTATTGCCGCGAATCTTTCAACACTAGGTGAGACATTGAAAATAACGATCAAGAAGTTTAAGGTATAACCTGCTAATGGATAGCAAACAGGAAGCGTTTCTCAAGGAGCTGCTGGCTGATTTCAAGATTGAGGCTGCCGAGCACCATCAGGCCATCATCAACGGGTTGATTGATCTGGAGCAGAATCCGCAGGCTGAGACAAGCCCGCAACTGATTGAAACAACATTCCGTGAGTTTCATAGCCTCAAAGGTGCCGCCCGTGCAGTCAATCTGCTCGATATAGAGAGGTTATGCATGAGCGCAGAAAGTGTCTTTCATCTGTTGAAGGAGCAAAAAATCTCCCTTTCCAAGGAAATTTTTGACGTTTTTCATAAAGTTGCTGATACCCTTCAGATAATGTTATCTGAGGTTGAAAAGAAAGAGAAGTCCATTCGGACTGAAGCCATCAAAACATTACAGAGGAGACTTGAGAAATGTACGTTAACGGTTCGCCAAACATCAATAGGACTCCCCACTCCTCCAACGTTCAAATCAGATGCATCGGAACGCCAACTCATTTCGGAGCCGGAAACCGGTTCAACTTCCCAGGACGAGCTCCCGACAGCGGAAAAACTTACGGATTCAGGGAGTGTCAGGATTCCCACAAAGAAACTCAATGCCTTGCTGAACCAAGCTGAAGAGTTGATCTCTGCAAAATCGACTCTTCAGAGCCACATCAATGATCTCAGGGATATTCGCTCCCCGGATGAATCGCTGTACAAACTGTACAATAACATGAGCCAGTTTCAGCGCTCCTTCACCAGGATGATTGACAACCTGCTGGTAAATATTAAAACGACACTTCTTTACCCTTTTTCGACAGTTCTGGACATGATGCCCAAACTTGTCAGAGATCTCTCAAGAGAACAAAATAAGGAAATAGCATTCAACATCCTTGGTAAAGAGACAGAGATCGACCGTAGGATTCTGGAAGAGATGAAAGACCCGTTAATCCACCTGATCAGGAATTGTATCGATCATGGGTTGGAAACACCCGAAGAGAGAATAAAAGAGGGTAAACCGCCAAAAGGCTCTCTCTCAATATTTATCATCCAGGAGACCAATCAACAGGTGATGATTATCGTTAGTGACGACGGTTGCGGTATCCGGAAAGAAAAGGTACTGGCATCTGCAATAAAGAACGGGATTGTCACGGAAGAAGCATCCTTGAAAATGACCGATCAGCAGGTATTTGCTCTGATCTTTCGTTCAGGAATTTCAACGAGTCCTTTCATCACCGACCTTTCAGGCCGGGGGCTTGGGATGGCAATTGTTTCAGAGAAAGTAGTTAAACTGGGAGGATCCATATCGGTGGATTCCACGATTGGTAAAGGAACAACGTTTACCATCCTGCTGCCGCTGACTCTTTCCACTTTTCATGGAATTCCAGTCAGGGTGCAGGATCAGCTTTTCATTATTCCAACCAATTCAGTCGATCTGGCTGTCCGGGTCAGTCCCGGGGATATCAAAACCATTGAAGGAGTACCGGCGATTTCGCTCGACGGACAAATGGTAGGATTGGTATATATGAACGACGTACTGGGAATTCCATACAGGAGATCAAAAAAAGAGGGTGACACTACCTTTCCGGCATTAGTCATGGGAGCCTCTCTGAGAAGAATTGCATTTGTAGTTGACGATGTAATGGGAGAGCAGGAAGGGATTGTTAAAGACCTTACACCAATCCTGGGAAAAGTCAGGAACCTGGCAGGTGTGACGATCCTTGGAAGCGGTCAGATTGTCCCGGTACTCAACATCCCGGAACTGTTTGAATCTGCTGCACAGATCTCATCCGATACATCTGTAAATACGGTGATTGGCCGTATGTCACCTGAAGAGACGAAAGCACAATCGATCCTTGTTGCAGAAGACTCCATTACAGCCAGGTCGCTGATCCGGAACATTCTTGAAACGGCAGGATACATTGTTCAGACGGCAGTTGACGGAGAGGAGGCATTTCAGTTCCTTCAAAAGGAGTGGTTTGACCTTCTGGTTTCAGATGTAGAGATGCCTAGGATGAACGGGTTTGAACTTACCTCACGAATCCGGGAAGATCAAAAGTTAAGCGAGCTCCCGGTTATCCTGGTCACAGCCCTGGAGTCAGCTGACGACAGGCAACGGGGCATGGATGCAGGAGCAAATGCATATATCAACAAGAGTAGTTTTGAACAAAGTAACCTTGTGGAAACAATCCACCGGTTAATATAATGAGCAAAGAGGCTAAGATACGTGTGCTAATTGTGGATGATTCCGTCACAGCAAGGAATCTTTTGAAGCTATTGCTCTCGGAGGATCCACAGTTCGAAGTCATTGGCATTGTTTCTGACGGCGCTCAAGCGATCGCATTTCTGGAGAAGGAGAAACCTGACGTTATCAGCATGGATATCCACATGCCTGTAATGAATGGGTTTGAAGCTACACGGCAGATAATGTCAAACAACCCTGTTCCCATCGTAATCGTATCCACGGCCTTCAGCCCCAACGAAACTGACCTATCGTTCAAAGCACTGGAAGCAGGCGCACTGACTATCCTTCCACGACCTATAGGCCCAGGACATCCTGATTTTCAAAGGAATGGCAAAATATACCGGTCGACACTGAAATCACTTTCCGAAGTAAAGGTAATCAGACGACACGGTGGAAAATTCATCCCCAGGGAAATCAGAGAAACGGATCAAAATAAATCAGATTGCCGGCCTGATGTGGAGCAGGATCAACTCACCGGCAACTTGGTTGCCATAGGGGCTTCGGCAGGAGGTCCGGGTGCCTTGCAAACCATCCTGAAATCTATTACACCTGATTTCCCAGCCCCAATACTTATCGTTCAGCATATTGACAAAGGGTTTGCAGAGGGGTTCGCACAATGGCTCGGACACGCTTCATCTGTTCCGGTTAGCATTCCAAAAGATGGAGATCGCCTGTTACCCGGACGTGTTTATCTTGCTGCAGGGGACCATCATCTGGGAGTAAAGAGAGTAGGAGTAGCAGATATGTCCAGTTCTTCCCCTGAACACGGTCTGCGCCCTGCTGTAAGTTTCCTTTTCCGCAGTGCGGGAGCGGTCTATGGTAAAAACGCTGTTGCCATCCTGCTCTCTGGTATGGGTCGAGATGGGGCTGCAGAATTAAAAATCCTGAAGGAGTTGGGTTCTTTCACAATTGTCCAGAATGAGGAGACTGCCCTTGTGTACGGTATGCCCGGAGAGGCTATCCGGCTTCATGCTTCCTGTAGGGTCCTTCCTCCGGAGAGGATGGTTCAAGCAATATTAAATCAATTCAATTCGTTAAAGAAACATTAATCTATTATGAGTAGCGGATACAACATTACATTGGGAGACAGCTATATCATGGCTGTAGAAGATTCTGTGGTTCAAGCGAAACGGCTGAAGCATTTTTTGGATGAAAACAACTTGAATTCCAAGGTTTTCTATACAGCCATGGAGGCCTACGATGCGGCAGTTTCAGATCCGCCTGTACTTATCATCAGCGACATTGTCATGCCTGGCATGGATGGGTACGAATTTTGCACAAGGCTTAAACAGAGTCATGAACTGAAAGAAATCCCGATCATCCTGCTCACATCCCTGAGAGATCCCCTGGATATCATCAAAGGATTACAGGCGGGTGCCGACAACTTTATTACCAAACCATACGAAGAGAAATACCTCCTTTCACGGATAAACTACCTGCTTGCAAATCGTGAGATCAGGAAGTCTGGTGGCGGAGAGATGGTGCTTGAGATCGTTTTCAGGGGAAATAAATACGCGATAAACTCCGATAAAAAGCAGATCCTCGACCTTCTACTCTCCGTTTATGAGGCTGCCGTACAGCGCAACGATGAGCTGATCCTGGCCCAGGAGCAACTTCAGGCCATGAATGAGAACCTTGTTGCGGCCAACCGGGAGTTGGAGTCCTTTTCATACACTGTTTCGCATGACCTGCGTTCCCCGCTGCATACCATACATGGGTATACCCAATTGATGCTTGAAGACTATGCTGACAGGCTTGATCCGGAAGCACTGGGGTTTTTGGATACCATCCTGTTAGCTTCGAAAAACATGTCGCAACTGATTGACGACCTGTTAAAATTCTCACGTTCAGGCAGAGTTGTCATAGAGAAGACAAAAGTAAACCTGAGCGACATTGCCAACCAGGTTATGCTGCTTATCCGTCAGCGGGATTCCGGAAGGGATGTGCATGTTAAGATCCAGGAAGGGATTTCAGGGCATGCTGACAAGAACCTCATGGGAGTCGTGCTGGATAATTTAATGGGAAATGCCTGGAAATATTCAGGAAAGAATGCCGAAGCAGAGATTGAGTTTGGGCAAACTGTGATAGATGGGGAACCGGTATATTTTGTTAAAGACAATGGTGCCGGGTTTGACATGGAGAAAGCTGATACCATGTTCAGCCCGTTTGAGCGGTTTCATTCCAATGAGGAGTTCCCGGGAACTGGAGTCGGATTGGCAACTGTTAAGAGAATTCTTGAAAAACACGATGGGCTGATCTGGGCTGAAAGCCAGGTTGGAATTGGATCTGTATTCTATTTTACATTGCCCGAAGGTCGCTGATTAACCCCTAAATCCCCAAAAGGGGACTCCCCTTTAATGTTGAAGAAATCCTGGCAGGTTAGCTGACTTTTTTACTGCGTTTTCGTTCGTTTTCGTCGAGGATAATTTTTCGAAGACGGATAGATTTTGGGGTTACCTCCACATATTCATCTCCCTGGATATATTCCATAGCTTCTTCCAGGCTGAATTTAATTGCCGGGATGATAACTGCTTTATCATCAGATCCTGAAGCACGTACGTTGGAAAGTTTTTTGGTTTTGGTAAGATTGATCAGCATATCGTCGCTGCGTGTATTTTCACCAATCACCTGGCCGGCATAGATGGGGGCATTAGGTTCGACGAAAAATTTGCCACGGTCCTGGAGCTTATCAATCGAATAGGTAATAGCGATGCCCATCTCCATTGCGATCAGGGAGCCATTGATCCGGTTGACCATATCCCCTCTCCAGGGTTCATAGCATTTAAACCGGTGAGCCATCACCGCCTCTCCTTCAGTAACTGTAAGAATCGGATTACGCAATCCAATGAGTCCGCGAGCCGGGATCGTGAAATCGATGATGATCCGGTCCCGTTTATTTTCAATGTTCACGATCTCTCCCCGCCGTCTTGTCACCAATTCAATCACTTTTCCGGAAAAGGGCTCAGGGACCTGGATTGTAAGGTTTTCCACCGGTTCCATCGTAACACCGTTAATCAGTTTGGTTATTACTTGTGGTTGTCCCAATTGAAACTCATAGCCTTCACGTCGCATTGTCTCGACAAGAATTGCCAAATGGAGCACGCCACGACCATAAACCAGAAATTTCTCAGGTGTTTCTGTCTCTTCCACGCGCAAAGCAAGGTTCTTCTCAGTTTCTTTGAACAACCGTTCCCGGATATGGCGTGAGGTTACAAACGTCCCGTCTTTTCCTGCAAAAGGTGAATTGTTGATCGTAAAAACCATACTCATGGTAGGTTCATCAACAGCAATCGGTTTCAGAGCGATTGGATTTTCTCCGTCAGCAATGGTATCACCAATATCGAAATTCTCAGGACCCAGGATTGCACAAATCTCCCCGGAACCAACTTCCCATTTCACTTTCTCCTTGCCGAGCCCTTCAAAAAGGTAGAGCTCCTTGATTACCGATTTTATTATGCGTCCATCTCTTTTCACCAGGGATACGGTCATCCCGGCCTTAGCAACTCCGCTCGTTATGCGCCCTACAGCGATTCGCCCTACGTATGATGAATAATCGAGGGAGCTGATCTGCAATTGCAGTGAACCTTCGACTGTAGGGGGGGCAGGGATATGTTCCAGGATTGTATCAAGAAGGCAGTAAATATCGTTTGCTGGATTCCTCCAGTCATGCGACATCCATCCCTGTTTGGAAGAGCCATAGATTGTTGGAAAATTCAATTGATCTTCAGTGGCTTCCAGGCTGAACATCAGTTCAAACATCGCTTCATGTACTTCATCTGGAGAGCAGTTTGGTTTATCCACCTTGTTGATTACAACAATGGGTTTCTTCCCGAGCTCCAATGCTTTTTGCAATACAAACCGGGTTTGAGGCATCGGCCCCTCGAAAGCATCAACCAATACCAGAACACCATCGGCCATATTCAGCACCCGTTCCACTTCTCCACCGAAATCAGCGTGCCCGGGTGTGTCGATGATATTGATTTTCACCCCTTTGTAACGGACCGATACATTTTTGGACAAAATGGTGATCCCCCTTTCACGCTCCAGATCATTGGAATCAAGAATAAGATCTCCAACATCCTGATTCTCCCGAAAGAGGTTCGTCTGATGTAACATTCTATCTACCAGGGTAGTTTTCCCGTGATCGACATGAGCTATGATTGCGATATTCCGAATGCCTTGCATTTAATATATTTATATATGTTATTAAAAGAATTTGCAAAATTACGACTATTTTTTCTATGTTTGCGCCACCAAACAGAAAACCATGATCAAATACTGGATAGCCCGGCAGATGGTGAAACGCACAAAGAAGAGGCAGTTTCCAATCGATTACCTGGAACA
>CALCGJ010000278.1 GCA_937900965.1 uncultured Bacteroidota bacterium
GCTTGCGGACTTACAATCGTATAGTAATAGATATAACGTGCCGGACTCTCCTGGACGAAACTTTTCCCGATGCCGTTAACTCCCACAAAAAGCAGGATGATCCAGAATAGTGAATTCCAGGTCTCAGGGGTGATCACCTCCTCAAAGGCGAGGTAGGTAACGAAGATGGTAGAAAGGAGATAAAGCAGAATGCCGTTGAGGACATACTTCTGCTTTAACTCCAGTTTGATATCTTTTCCGATAAGGGTTTTGACTTCGCGAAAAAGCATTTTACTCCACAATCATCTTCTTCGTTACCTTCGTATTGTTGAAGGTTACCGTGTAAAAGTAGACACCGGGGGTGAGCCCTTTGGTACTGAACGTAAAGTAGTAATTTCCGGCTGTGCAGCTTCCTTTGGAAATCGTCTGTACATTCTGGCCAAGCAGGCTGGTCACTTCAAGTCCCAGAGTACCCGGCGTTGTCAGGTTCACCTTCACTGAAGTTATGTCGGTAACCGGATTCGGGTAGTTCTGAGTAACATTGAACTCATGTACCTGCTCGTTGCCTGTCCCCACCGGGAAGAGGATATCCATCTTCGACGGTTTCAGGAACCGGATGTTGTTGTTCCCGATTGCAACCTGGCCCTGGGCTCCGCTTGCACCATTGAGGGATACTCCACCATAGTCATCTTCCTGGAAAACCAGGTAAAGATAGTCGTCGGTGTTCCAGGAGACGCTGGCGTAAACGCATTCACTCCAGGTATATTGAAGGAAGTCGCTGGTGAGATCAATCAGACTGGAAGTCCAGGAGGCCCCGTAGTCGGAGGACCCACGTGCATAGATGTGACGCAGCAGGTAGTCATCGGGATCGGTATTCATAGTCACTCCCGCCCATATCACAAATACGAAGTCATCGTCATCAACTGTAATGGTGGGCTGACTGGTCATAGAATTATAATACCAGGCAATTTGGGAATCATCTACATAAAATACATTAGTGTCGGTCACCCAACCGATCAGGTTGCCGCTGGTAATAAGTTCGTCCCAGTCCAGAACAGCGGGAAGTTGAGGCATGTTCTCATTCCAGTATAAGATACCGTCCGATTTTGGAACCCATTGTTTTGAACCTGCATCGGCAGCTGCCCACATCAACCCGGTAACCACATGCGCTTTTCCGTATTTGTCGAGAGCCAGACCAACCGTTCCGTCAGGAGCGTAAAAGTTATCAACTGTTCCCGTAATCGGATCCAAATTGTATTGACTTGGCCAGGCCACTACTTTTTCCCAGTCCAATCCATTGTTGTAGGATTTCATGATGGCCAGATCCATCCACGAATCACAGAATGCAAATGCCAGTGTATCGCCATGGGGTTGTGCCCAGGTATACATGTCGGAGGTGAAGCCGACGTAATCGGCAGAGGTCATCCCTTCGATTATGCGATGCTGGATATCCCAGGTAGCGCCACCGTCCAGTGAACGGTAATAGAGCAGGGCATAAGGATCCAGTCCCTGGTATATTGAATAGGTCGTGGCAATAATATGGATATACATGTTATCAGGACCGTTTGTGACTACCCGCGGCCAGGAGATATCCACGGCTGCTGCGGGGCCGGGCAGGATGGCTTCAGTCCACGCTCCTGTTCCTTTAGTGGCTCTGGTCATGATAAACAATCCGTCAAGATTGTGGTGAGCAACCGAAATTTCGCCATTCGGTCCCCATGGGGCATAAGAGGGCCAGCCTGCTTTAGAAGTCTCGATACGTGTTAAAGGTGGTGTTCCCCAGTCGGTTCCGTCGAATAAGTTGGGTCCTGTACCACGATCACCGAAAGAATCATCGTGAGACATCATCGTGACTGCTCCAACGGTTCCATCCGGGAACAGGTGGATCCTGTTTTCACTGGAGGCATTGGATTGCAGATCGTACCTTGTGGTAATTATGACAGGATCATCCAGCACAGCCCTGTTGACGACATCAGGATTAACCGGCAACTGGCCGATTCCGTTTTCCCCTTTCTGATTCAGATTGGGTTTCATCACCTTAAAGTCTTTTGCCTGTTCCCGGGCGCCTGATGAGTGCTGGGCCTGCATCCCTCCTGCCAGAAGCAGGAAGCTTATTAAAATAGATAGGAATGTAAATTTTTTCATAGTTCTTTTTTTGGTTTAACAAACCTATAGGTTATAGGTTATAGGATATAGGTTATAGGTTATTATCAGGAAAGAATCCCTGGAATAACCAGGATTCTTTCCTGATAAAGTGTAATACTATTCAATAATCATTTTCCTGGTTTGTACCTGGTCGCCCACTTTCACCGAGATGAAGTAGACTCCCTTGTTCAATCCTGTAGCATCGACAATCAGCTCATGAGTACCTGCAGCCATGATGCCGTTACTTGTCTTCTGAACAGCTTGTCCAAGAATGGAATAGACATTTACAGAGACACTGGTCGGAGCTGCAAGAGTGAGTTTCATTGCTGTAAGGCTTTTAGCCGGGTTTGGGTAGTTCTGGGAAAGATTAAACTCAACTCCTTTCTGTGCATTTACACCAACTCCCGGATCAATAATATCCACCTTGGCTGGCTTGATCAGCCGGTACTGGTTAGTTGTAGTACCTAACTGTCCCTGGTAGCCTGAACCGGTACTTTGAAGGAAGAGTCCTGCTTCCGTATCTTCCTGGAATACAATATAGAGATTATCGTCTGATGTTATGGATACGGCGGGCTGAATACATTCATATCCTAAAAAGAAGATACTTCCGGTCAGGTTAAGAACATTTTCGCGCCAGGTAACACCAAGATCGGTTGATGCCCGTGCAAAGATGTTCCGAAAATGATATCCATTTACATCCAGATCCATGATCATGCTCGACCACATCACAAATACATTATCGTATTCATCAATAGCTATTGTGGGGAAGGTACTCATGGATTTATAATAGTAAGCATATGTACTTGTAGGTTCCGCATAAATTGCAGCAGAATCCGGTGTCCAGCCTATATACATCCCCTGTGCATAGAGTTCGTCCGGATCCAGATCCGCGGGAGGCAGGGGCATATTCTCATTCCAGTAACACAACCCGTCATGGTTGATTGTCCACTGCTTGGCTCCTGAAGCATCGGCAAGAACACGCATGTGGCCAAAAGATATGTGGGCTTTGCCATATTTATCCAGCGCGAGCGCAATGGAACCGTCAGGGGCGTAATAGGCAGGTACTGAATCCCCTCCCGGCCACAGGTTGTATTCACAGGGCCAGATGATGGTCTTCGTCCAGGAATCGCCATTATCGGTTGACTTCATCATAAAAAGATCATTCCAGCTGTCACCCTCCACAATACAGATGGTCTCGCCTTCTGCTGCAATAGCGTAGGTGTCGGCCGAGAACCCCAGGTATTCAGTGGAGGTCATTCCATCAAGCAACCGCCATCCGTCCCAGGTAA
>CALCGJ010000279.1 GCA_937900965.1 uncultured Bacteroidota bacterium
GCATGCCCCGTCTCTACGGCATGCCCCGTCTCTACGGCATGCCCCGTCTCTACGGCATGCCCCGTCTCTACGGTATGCCCCGTCTCTACATTCGGGATCGTACCACCATCAGGGTCCCCACCCCTTTCCGTGTACTATGATATATATCACACCCGATCAAAACAAACAAACCGTATATATATGTAAGAATATCCATACCTTTGCAGCACTTACCATAACTATACATATGAAGATGAAGATGCGGTTGATTGTTTGTTTGACTTTTCTGGTTCTGTTCTCCATGAAACCCTGGAATCCCCTGGTAGCCCAACCAGTTATTGATACACTTGAACAGGTCAAAGCTTTACGGGATCAAGGCAATTTAAAAGCTGCTTTGAAGCTGCTCGAACCCTACAATGCGGCTCATCCGAAAGATTTGAACTCATCCTGGTTATATGCCCAGACTGCCTATTGGTCCAAACACAATAAACTATCACAAGAGGTTTATGAATCAGCTATCGGGTACAATCCTGAGAATCTGTACCTCCAGGTTGACTATGCCAATATGCTTGTGAATATCGGAAAATACGATAAGGCGATGCCGTATCTGGAAAACTTCCTTATCTATTATCCTGGTAACACGCAGGTAGAACTTACTCTTGCCAAAGTGGCGTTCTGGAAAGGGAATTATAAAGAGGCGATGATGAAGACTGAAGAGTTGGTGAAAAGGGATTCAGGTATCTCTGATCAGAAGACTCGGGAAGCCATTTCCCTGCTTGACGAAATCCTACTGGCCAAATCTCCCTGGATCGGCATCACTGGCTCCTATTATACAGATAACCAACCACTACAAACCATCTCTCCGGTACTTGAAAGTAATATCTGGCTCCATCCGCTTTCTACCCTGCGTTTCAGCGTAAGGAGCCCATTCTTCTCCCAGGGAGATACTATTACCAACGCACTCTGGCTTCAGGCAGGCAACGACATGTTCATCAGTTACGGAAACTGGAACGTGATAACCGACGTAGGCTTCCTGAAGTATCCATATAAAAACACCACAACCTGGACGGCCAACTTCGAATTGAAGAAACGCTCTTACCGCCACCTGGTCACGATTTTCCAGGCCGAGCGGAAACCCTATTTTTCTACAGGAAGCAGCATCGATACGGTGATCCTTGAGTATCATGTTGCTGAAACCGTCAGCTGGGATAATTTCGATTCATGGAACGGGCAGATCTCCTACAACTGGGACTACTTTCTGACAGACTATAACTCCATTTATGCCTTCGGCGCGTGGGGACTTGCGCCCCCTATAAAAGTTTCAGTATTTGATTTCCGTCTGGGATATGGTTTCAGCTACAGCACATCAAATAAAAATAACTTTGTATACGAGGGGAATAAAGCAGAGATCATTGCCAACTATGATCCCGATGTTGGTATCAAAGGGATATACTATCCCTACTTCACCCCGAAGCAACAGATGATCAATTCCGCCCTGTTGTCAATAGGAATCCACCCGGCGAAAGGATTTGATATCGGGATCACCGGAAACGTAGGATTCTATGCCACTGCGCAGATCCCTTATTTTTACCCGGATACGAATGGTGCCGGAGGCTACGTTATCAAAAAGGATTTCAGCAAGGAGCGCTATATCCCATATACTATCAGTGCTTTTGCCTCAGTGCAGTTATCGAAAAAAGTCAGCATTCGTGCTGATTACCGATATAATAGCACCTTTTTTTATACCGAGCATTATGCAGGTCTGAAACTAAAGATCCATCTCTGGAATGCAAAGAAGCGGAAATAAAGATTGTAAAAGATGAACACATCACTCCGGGATGATTTATGGGTATGCAAGCGTGCAAAAGTTCCTGCCAGAACCGACTTGTTTATCTTTTTATCCCTGACCCTTGCCGGATTGATTGGAATCTATAAAATGAGTGAATGGTGGTTCAGGACAGAACATATCAGCAATATCACGTTGTTTGTAATCTTGAGTGCTTTTTTCTGGTACGGGATGTTAAGAATTATACTGATATGGATAAATTACTTGAGGATTAGCAGTCCCATGAAAACGCCTGTCCCTGAGCCCGGACTGAGTGTTGCTGTTTTTACAACAGCCGCACCAGGTGAACCTGTTTCAATGTTTGAAAAGACCTTCAAAGCGCTTCAAAATTTAAACTATCCGCATACGACTTATTTGTTGGATGGGACCGAAGATGTTGCGTTTAAAGAGTTGGCTGAAAAATACGGAGTAGTGTGGTTGGATTTAGCAAATCTACCGGGTGCCAAAGCCGGGAAAGTTAACGAAGCGATCCGTATGACTAATGAGGAATTCATTTTGATATTAGACCCTGATCATATTGTTTTTCCAAATTTCCTGGATGAAACTCTCGGGTTTTTTAAAGATGAGAAAGTGGGTTTTGTACAGGTTAGTCAAGGATATTATAACATGTATCGGTCATTTGTCGCAAAAGGCGCTGCAGAGCAGACCTATACGTTTTATGGACCTACTCAAATGGGGTTATTTGGTTACAATGGAGCGGTAGCCATTGGCGCCAATTGTACGTTTCGCCGAAAAGCATTAGAGAGTATAGGCGGACATGCGATGGGATTAGCCGAGGATTTACAAACCTCTATCAGAATTCACGCCAAAGGTTGGAAATCCATTTATAATCCGGTTATTGTGAGCAGGGGATTGGTGCCTGAAGATTTTGCATCCTTTTGCAAACAGCAGTTAAAATGGGCCCGGGGCATTTTTGAATTGTTATTTGATGAAATTCCTTTTGCATTAAAACACCTCAGTTTCTGGCAAAAAATTTCTTATCTGTCCATAGGAACATACTATCTGTTTGGAGCAATTACGTTCTTTTTCATCCTTATCCCTTTTCTGTATTTTTTTCTGAAAATTGTTCCGGCTAATATGGATATTCTTGAGTTTATACAATTGGGTTCAGTTATCCTGTTTGCAGCTGCTGCCATATATTTATATGCTCAACGGTTTTTAGCAGACAGAGAAACGGAAAGTGGATTTCACTGGAGAGGAATGATTTTAAAGTATGCCTCTGTTCCCGTATTCTTCTATGCTTTTTTATTGACTTTGGCAAATAAAAAGATCCCATATATTGCTACACCAAAAACGGCAGTTAAACGTTTTATGAATCCTTTTGTAATACCTCTGCTGGCTTATGTTGGATTATTTATATTAACAGTCATCGGCGTATATATCAACAGAAGATTTTTTGTCCCTGAAAGTGAACTATCATTTACCCGTCAGCAAACCTGGGGTATGTTAGGATTTTCATTAATCGTTTTTATTCAATCTTTAGGTGGATTATGGGCAGCCTATTCAGCAGTCAGATTAAAATCCGAGGATGCCTGGAGCAGGATTAAAATCAACACGGATAAATCCTTTGAAATAAAAAATAAATAACCATGAAAACACTCTTATTAGCTGGTGGTTTCGGCACCCGGTTCAGCGAAGAGACCGAATTAAAGCCAAAGCCTATGATAACTATAGGAACTAACCCGATTCTTTGGCATATCATGAAAATATATTCTCAATATGGATTTAATGACTTTGTCGTTTTATTGGGTTATAAAGGATATGTTATCAAGGAATATTTTGTAAACTATTTTATGCATCAAAGTGATCTGGAGATAGATTTATCCAATAACCAGGTTAAAATAATAAATACAAAATCAGAACCCTGGAAAATAACACTTATAGATACAGGTTTAAACACTATGACCGGTGGAAGAATCCTGCAAGCTAAAGAGCTCATCGGTGATGACCCTTTCATGGTTACCTACGGGGATGGAGTGGGAGACGTAAATATCAATGAGTTGGTCGCTTTCCATAAAAACCATGGAAAATCGGTTACGATGACAACTGTTCAACCCGAAGGTCGTTTTGGAGGTGTTTCTTTTAATGAAAAAACGGGATTGGTAGATAATTTTATGGAGAAACCCGTTGGCGATGGTGGCTGGATAAATGCAGGCTTCTTTGTGTGTCAACCTACTGCATTGGATTATATAACAGGTGGTTCAAGTACGATTTGGGAAAGAGAACCGTTGGAAAATTTAGCCAAAGATGGTGAGTTGTTTTCTTACAGACACCATGGATTCTGGAAACCAATGGACACCCAAAGAGATAACAAACAACTAAATGATATGTGGAATGAAAACAAAGCACTATGGAAAACATGGTAGATTTTAAAGCATTATTTGGTGGTGTATATAAAGATAAAAAAGTACTCATCACCGGACATACCGGGTTTAAGGGATCATGGTTGGCGCTTTGGCTACATAAGATGGGAGCCGATGTTTATGGCTTTGCCTTAAAAAATGAAGATACACCGAATCATATAGACCTGTTGAATCTCTCTATTCATCAAAAATATGGAGATATAACCGAGCCGGAAGCATTGGATGATTACATTCAGAAAATTCAGCCGGAGATCGTTTTTCATCTTGCTGCCCAGGCATTGGTAAAGAGATCTTATATGGACCCGGTTGAAACATTTTCAACTAATGTAATGGGTACGTTGAATCTGTTCGAAGCTTGCAGGAAAACCATATCTGTTAAAGCCATTATAAATGTAACCAGCGACAAATGTTATGAGAATAAAGAATGGAACTGGGGATACCGGGAAAATGAACCCATGGGAGGTTATGATCCGTATAGCGCTTCAAAAGCTTGTTCTGAGATAGTAACTTCATCTTATAGAGATTCATATTTCAACATTGAAAAATATAAAGAGTCGCATCATGTGCTAATAGCAAGTGGTAGAGCGGGTAACGTTATAGGTGGAGGAGACTGGGCTGCTGACAGATTAATTCCGGATATTGTCAGGGCAACTTCCAGAAAAGAAAAGGTAACTATACGGAATCCCAAAGCTACCCGGCCCTGGCAACACGTTCTGGAACCTTTAAGCGGATATCTTACATTGGGCTGGCACCTTTTGGAGCAAAAAACAAATTGTGCCGAAGCATGGAATTTCGGACCGGATATTAACAGCAATTTACCGGTTGATGAGATCACAGAGTTATCAAAAAAACACTGGAATGATATTAAAATAGAATTCAGCAAAAACCCTGACGACCAACACGAAGCACATTTACTCATGCTTGATTGTTCAAAAGCCATTAAATTGATGAAATGGAGACCTGTATGGAAGATTGATAAAACCCTTGAAAAAACAATTGGCTGGTATAGAGATTATTACGTTTCCGGAAAAATTGAAACGGAAAATCATCTGACAGATTACGTAAACGATGCTTCCAAAGCAAATATAACATGGACTACTCACTGAAAAATAAAAAAATCCTTGTCACCGGTGGCACTGGTTATTTAGGCTCTTTCTTAGTTAAAACTTTACAAGAGAAAGGAGCTGATGTGTATATTATTTCTATGGAGGCGGAAGCAAACAAACACAATTTCCTTGTTGATATTACCAATTTTGATGAATTGATAACGGTCGTTCAACAAATTAACCCGGATATTGTGTATCATTTAGCTGCCAATATCAGTCGCGACAGGGATTTTAGCATATTTGAAAACATGCTAAAAGTAAATGTAACCGGAACGTTTAATTTGCTGAAATCACTGGAGCAAACTACATGCAAACAGTTTATATTCACCTCTACAAGTGAAATTTACGGAAACAATGTATCTCCGTTTCATGAAGATCTTTTACCTAAGCCCGTTTCCCCCTATTCGTTGACCAAAGTGATGGCCGAGAACCTCATCAGGACTTTTAGCCAGCAATACAATCGAAATTATACAATTTTAAGGCTGTTCAATTTTTACGGAAAAAACATGTCGGAGAGTTTTTTCATTTCTCAAATGATTAATGATCTCAGAAGAGGTGTAGATTTTTTAATGACAAAAGGCGAACAAACAAGAGATTTTTTATTTGTTGAAGATGTAGTAAATGCTCTGATTCTTGCAGCTGAGAAACCTGCTGCATGCAATGAAACAATCAACATTTGCAGTGGAATCGGAAGTCCTTTGGCATCACTGGCAGCTGTTATTAACCAAAAACAGGGAGGAACAGCAAAAATTAAAGTCGGAGCACTGCCATATCGTAAGAATGAGGTTTGGGAAATGATTGGAACCACAACAAAAGCCAAAGAAAAATTAGGATTTGTTCCTCAATATTCGTTGAATGATGGATTGGAAAAAATCCTGAAAATGGATGAATAAACATGATTTTAAATATCTCTAATATCAATAATAATGAAAATCAGTTTTAAAAAAATCCCTCGGATTATTTATGTCCTGTTAGCTTTAATTCTGGGATTTTTGATTGTTTTTATGATCTCAGCTATAAGTAAAAATTCAGAGGGGCCCATCGGTACACTTTTTAGCAAAACTGCGACATTTATTAAAGGGATAGAAGATAACATGATCTTAGAAGAAAGAGAGGATCGCAGATCTGAAAAATTAGCATGGTTTACAGCTTTCAGGGATGACAAATCTAAAGTCATCAATTCCGGGATTATTTTGTTGGGAGCATCAGATAACACACAGGTTGATTCTTATGAAAGAATTATTGATCTGGAAGATAGTTTGCGTGTTACTTTTCCTATCATTCATATTTATAAAGCATGGGGTGGGAAGAGAGAACATGAATTTCCGAAAATTGAAGTTGAAACTATTTACAAGCTTGGATCTATTCCAATGATAACCTGGGAACCATGGGTCGGAGCATTTTCAATAGAGGATTTTCCCCATATAGATCCATCAATCGAAAAACGTGATAAAGGATCATTAGCTTCTATTGCAAAGGGAGATTATGACAGTTATATAATTAATTGGGCTTTGGAAGCAAAAGAATTTAATCATTTAATATATGTCCGATTTGGACATGAAATGAACGATCCTTATCACTACCCGTGGGGGCCACAAAATAATTATGCCCAGGATTATATTAATGCATGGCAACATGTTCATGAAATATTTGAAATAAATCAGGTGGACAATATTATCTGGGTTTGGAATCCTCACCTTTCCTATGACTTTGAAGGTTATTATCCCGGGGATGATTATGTAGATGTAATTTCGTTTGGTATTTTAAATTTTGGAGCCAGTATTTCCTGGAGTAAATGGTGGACTTTTGATGAATTATTCTCCAACAGTTATGAACCACTTACTAAGTTTAAAAAACCTATGATGATTTCGGAGTTTGGTTCTCTAAGTGTTGGTGGAGATAGGGCAGAATGGTTTAAACATGCTATTCAGATGATTCCAAAAGATTATCCGGCAATTAATTCAATTATTTTCTTTCATTATTCCAATGAAACCAGTACGGATAAATCAGTGGATTGGTATATTATTGATGATAAAAAAGTTACATCTGAATTGACGACACAAATGAAAAATTGGCCCGACTCTATCAAGCAACCTGAATTGCGGTCAAATTGACTTCAGCAAGATATTTTGTAATATATTTGCAAAATAATTACTTCCCCTATGAAAAAGATACACTCCCTCCTGATGCTTTCTGCTCTTACAGGATTGATATTCACATCCTGCAACAAAACAACAACTCCTGAAATTCCAACGAACATAAAAGTAGTTGCCTGGGCCGTTGGATTACAGGATACCAACTCGGTTGGAATGATCCTGTATACCGATGATGCAGGGGAAACCTGGGAAAGGCAGGGAGATCCTGCAATGTTTACCGGGATCGACGTAATAAATGTTTGGGCAACTGATCAACAAAATGCATGGATAATCTGTTCGGAAAATAAAATTTTCAGGACAATGGATGGAGGAGCCACATGGATCCCCGTTCAGGCACCGGCCATTCCGGGCAACCCGGGGCTTTCAGGTATATCTTTGATCGACAACACCACCATCTGGATCAGCGGAGACCAGGGAACGGTCTATTATTCAAGTAATGCCGGTAACAACTGGACAGTTTATGACAGCTCTTTTTTCCATAGCGGAGGGATGCAGGGAATCCTTGCCGTTACTGATAGGATCGTATACGTAGTCGGGCATTTTAACTCAAATGCCGGGGATTATGGTTTTATTGCACGTACCCTCAACGGTGGAAAAACCTGGGATTCCATCTCCCTCCCAAACAATTTCAACCGGTACCTTTGGATCGGTGTGGATGCGGTTGATTCCAACCATGTGGTTATATACGGGCAACATGGACATTACACTGTAACGCACAATGGAGGAAATACATGGTCAACACCCGATTCTGTAACTGCAGGAGACATTAACGCACTTGTTATGTTGAGCAAGGATGCCTACTGGGGAGCGTTTGATTTTGATCAGATATTCAAGACCTTCGATGGCGGGAAGAGATGGGTTTCGCAGACAAGTGCGGGGCCGTTAAATCAATTTCTGGTGGGAATGGATACCTATTATTCCCAGACTGCATTGATCGTAGGGGAGTCGGCAGGTCCCCTGAGAGCAGGAAAGATCCTGAAAACAACAGATGGCGGCAATCACTGGTACCTGCGTCATTCCACCGACTCCAAACTTTGGAAAGTCGCTTTCGCCAGAATTCAGGAATAAAGGCAGTAGGCAGTTGGCAGTCGTCCCTCGAGCCTCAAACAAGTTCATAACGGTAGGAGTCCTGCCGGATAAAGATAAAGAGCAGGATCGTAAAGGCCCAGAGCGAGGATCCCCCGTAGCTCAGGAATGGCAGCGGGATGCCAATCACCGGCATCAGCCCCAGGGTCATCCCGATATTGATGGCAAAGTGGGTAAAAAGGATTGCGGCAACCGAATAACCATAAACTTTGCTGAATTTGGCGCGTTGTCGCTCCGCAATGATAACGATTCGGGTAAAAAGTGAGATATAAAGTCCGATCAGCACGAGGCTGCCCAAGAACCCCCACTCCTCTCCAACAGTACAAAAGATAAAGTCGGTGCTCTGTTCAGGTACGAAGTTGTATTTGGTTTGGGTGCCGTGAAGATAACCCTTACCAAGGATCTGACCCGAACCGATAGCAATCAATGACTGGTTAACATTGTATCCGGCCCCCTGGAGATCGCTTGTCTTCCCGATAAGCACATTGATTCGTTGACGTTGGTGGGGTTTGAGGATGTTGTTGACCGCGTAGTCGACAGAAAAAACATACCCGACTGATACCGCAAAGACAGCAAGTACAATCAGCAATTGACGGGTCTTTTTCAAGGTTAAGATGTAATACGTTACGGCTCCGATAAAAAGAATACCTATCAGGATAAATTTGTTGATCAGCAGGGCAAGAATACCGATTACCGGGAGTGCCAGCAGGGCGAGCATGACAAGTCCGCTCATGCCAAAACGGTAGAATACGAGCAGGAATGCAAGGAATACCAATGCTGATCCGGTATCCCGCTGAAGGAGTATCAACAGAGCGGGGAAGAAAATCAATGCGGCTGCTTTCAGCCAGGGTTTTTTCTTCACCAGGTTGAGATCAATCTTACTGAGGTATTTTGCAACTACAAGAGCAGTCGCCATCTTGGCAAATTCAGCCGGTTGTATCGCTATACTGCCAATATGAAGCCACGATCGTGCACCGGAGATATCCCTTCCAATGAAGATAACCAGGATGAGCAAGAGGATCAATCCAGAATAGATCAGCCAGGCAAACTGGGAGAAGAACTTCGGATCAATGGCCAGTGTTACGATGGCTATTACCAGGGCTGCACCTATCCAGATCAGTTGTTTGCCATATCTCTGACTTATGGCAAAAATGCTGGGTTGTAATTCGTCATATACCGCAGCATAGATGTTGAGCCATCCAAAGAGGACAAGTACCAGGTAAAGGATTACCATCACCCAGTCGATACGGTAGAATATGCCATATTCCCTTCTCATTTTCGGATCAGGTTTCCGTTCATCATCCGTTCTTTTAACTCCTCACGCTTCACAACACCATTCATGTATTGCTCAATCATCAGGCTGGCAATAGGTGCAGCCCAGGAAGATCCCCATCCTGCATTTTCTACAATGACCGAGATTGCGATCCTGGGATTTTCCTTAGGGGCAAAGGCAATAAAAATAGAGTGGTTATCACCATGCGGATTCTGTGCTGTACCCGTTTTGGCACAGATCGGTATGCTATCCAACCTGGCATTCGTGGCTGTCCCGCCCAGAACCACCTGCTCCATTCCCTCAACCACCACGTCGAAATAGTTAGGATCCACGGAGCAGTAATGTTTTTGCATATAGGTACTTTTCACGCTATTTGGCTTCCCCAACCCCTTGATTACGTGCGGTATGATGTAATATCCCCGGTTGGCAATCACGGCAGTCATGTTTGCCAGCTGGACCGGGGTTACAAGTATCTCTCCCTGACCAATAGCCAGTGATATGACCGTAAGGGATCTCCACCGGTTCTTTCCGTAATATTTATCGTAGTATGCACTGGAAGGGATATTGCCGGAGAGTTCGCTGGGGAGATCCAGCCCGAGCCGTTTCCCGAGGCCGAAACTGAGTATGTGATTGCGCCATTTGTTGAAATCCTCATCTGTAGCGTAGAATCCATCCTTTTCGAGGATTGATTTGAACAGCTTGCAGTAATATGTGTTACAGGAGTACTGAATGGATTCAATCAGATCAAGAGGGCCGGAGTGTTCGTGACACCCAACCACATGACCGTTACCTAAAGCAAAACCTCCAGGACATCCATAGCGTGTGTTGGCTGTAACCACCCCTTCCTGCAGGCCCACCAGGGCATTGGCAGTTTTGAAGGTAGATCCCGGAGGGTATGTTGCCATAAGAGCCCGGTTAAACAGGGGAATATTGATGCTGTCTTCAGACAAGGTGGAAAAGTTATGGTTCCGGATGCGGCCCACAAGAAGGTTCGGGTCGTAAGCAGGACTTGAGACCAGGCAGAGAACCTCTCCACTGGAAGGTTCAATGGCAACGATACTTCCCTTTTTGTTCTGCATCAGCTGCTCCCCCAGGAGTTGGAGATCTGCGTCAATGGATGACCAGAGATCTTTCCCTGCAACGGAGATGGTATCATATTGTCCTTTCTGGAAACTTCCCATATCCCTGTTGTGCACATCCACCACCCGGATCTTCATCCCTTTCCGGCCGCGTAACTCCTTCTCATAGGATTTCTCTATTCCGCTGATCCCGATATAGTCACTTGATTTGTAATAGGGGTCTCCGGCTATGACAGAAGGATTTGCTTCTCCTACGTATCCCAGCATGTGTGCGGCAATGGGATAAGTATATTTTCGCAGGGTTCGGGGCTGCACGAAAAACCCATTAAACATAAACATTTTCTCCTGCAGAGCTCCGAAATTCTCCCGGTTGATCTGTGATTCAAAAACAGTTGGCTTGAGGGAAGAGTACCGCTGTGCTTTATTCAGCCGATCCCTGAAATCCTCTATCCTGATCTCCAGCAACCGGCAAAACTCTGCCGTATCCATGGCATTTACCTGCATGGGGATAACCATCATATCATAAGCTGCTTCATTGAATACAAGCAGTTTTCCCTTGCGGTCGTAAATCAATCCCCTCCCCGGATATTGTGTGATGTATCTGAGAACATTGTTGGTGGCTGACAGGATGTATTTTTCGGCCACAACCTGGATATAAAAAAGCCGGATAACAAAGATAAATCCGATCAGTACAAAAAGTCCGAGAATGATGAGTTTCCGGTTCAGGTAGTGTTTTTCCATCACTACCGCTACCTTCTGAGAGGGATATCGGGGGTGGTCAGGACGTTACTCTTGTTCAGGGCACGGTCGTAAATGAAGTATTCAAATCTAACCGTATCGAAATCGGGTGATGGATCCATGTCAAGGGTATCTGAGATGAAGCCTTTGATAGCCTTGCCCGGATAGTCTGGATTTAATACCGGGATACGCGCACTGAACGGAGGATTAAGAACCACCTCCACGTAACCGGAATCCTGCTTCTCGAAATAACGGATCACCAGGTTGTAATAATAGGCACCACCCCGGTTGTATGGAGGAAAGGTATCTCCCGGATATAGTCCGATGTCACCGTCACCATCCTGAAAATCGAAGGAGAGAACTCCTTTGACAGCTAATTGACCTGTATCAAAGAGCAACACAAACGGGCGATAGGTGATCTCAGGGATGTCTGAAAATTCTTCCTGTTTAATGCAGGAAGAGATGAGGAACATTCCGATCAGAGTTGTCACGAATATCCTGATCCTGGTATTGGGAATATGCCGTTTCATTTCGTATCTTTGATGAAACGCTAAATTACACAATTTTCCAATAGACAGGGCGTTTCAGGGCCAATGATTTTTTCACAGACAATAGGAAATATCCAAACGGAAGAGCAGTTTAACCGGCTGGCGTTAGAGGCCTTCCGATACCAGCTTCATCGAAACCAGGTTTATGCCGAATTTGTCGATGCCCTTGGAATTCACGCCTCAAGTGTGAACCATTATACACGGATTCCTTTCCTCCCCATCGAATTCTTTAAGACCAGGGAAGTCTATGCGGCCGAAGAAGATCCGGCAGTCACATTTCATAGCAGCGGAACTACCGGAATGCATCGCAGCAGCCATGCTGTGGCCGACGTATCACTATACCGTTCTTCCCTTCTGGAGGCATTCAGGCACTTTTACGGAGAAACTACCAACTACCTGATCTGTGCACTCACCCCCTCACCGGAAGAGAGCCCCAAATCCTCTCTGGCATTTATGATAGACACCTGGATCAGCTCCGGAGCACAGGAGGGGAGTGGCTTCTATCTTAACGAACCAGAACGGCTGGCCGGGTTACTGCCAACTGCCAACTGCCAACTGCCAACTCTTCTTCTCATCGGTCTGACTTATGCTCTCCTCGATTTTGCCGAAATTCATCCGATGCCGCTTAACGGGTCCATCATCATGGAGACCGGAGGGATGAAGGGGCAACGAAAAGAGATGGTTCGGGAGGAGGTACATGCCAACCTGAAGAATGCCTTTTTGGTTGGAAAGATTCATTCCGAATATGGTATGGCAGAGATGCTTTCACAAGCTTATTCACAGGGTGATGGAAGGTTCAACACTCCACCATGGATGAAAGTCCTGATCCGCGATCCCAACGACCCGCTCTTGTTGACAAGCCAAACCAGAACCGGTGGGATCAACATCATCGACCTGGCAAACTGGTACTCCTGTCCGTTCCTGGCTACACAGGATCTCGGCCGGCTTCACCACGACGGTTCGTTTGAAGTACTCGGACGGTTCGATTATTCGGATCTGAGGGGTTGTAATCTGATGATTAGTGATTAGGGATCAGCGATTAGGGATTAGTAAAAAGACATGAGGCATGAGCCATGAGGCATGAGCCATGAGCCATGAGGCATGAGCCATGAGACATGTGGGAGAATCCCTATAAAATTAGCGCTATTCACGATATTCACGTCATTCACGCTATTCACGTTATTCACGCTATTCACGTTATTCACGCTATTCACGATATTCACGTTATTCACGCTATTCACGCTATTCACGCCATTCATGTCTAACGTATTACGTCCCACATTCCACTATTACCTCGGGAGTATCATTTCCGGGGGAGTTTACCAGCTTCGAAACAGGAAAAGCTTTCATCAACCCGGCAGGGTAGGGTTTCAAGAGTTCCCGCAGTGCAGCTTCGTTCGTGCTGTCGAGCCACATCTTCTCGTTTTCAGGCAGCAGGATGACCGGCATCCTGTTGTGGATAGGGGCAATCAACTGATTGGGTTCGGTAGTGATTATGGAGAATGAGTGAATGATCTCCCCGTTGCCGCTCACCCATTTCTCCCAGATGCCGGCCATGGAGAATGGAGCACCACTATCCAACACGATCCGGTAGGGAGTTTTGGTGGGATTCTTTTTCCATTCATAGATTCCATCGGCCGGGACCAGGCAACGTCTTCTCCTGAATGCATTCTTAAAGGAGGGTTTCTCAGAGATGGTTTCGGCTCTGGCATTGATCAGCTTGTTTCCAATCAACGGATCTTTGGCCCAGAAAGGAATCAGGCCCCAGCGATAGAATTGAAGCTCGGTTGGACTTTCGTTACTGATGATAGCCAGCTCCTGCGAAGGAGCACAGTTGTACCGGGCTTTGTAGATGGCCGACCTGACCGAAACGCCAAAACGCTCTTTGATCAGCTCATCTTCGATGGCAAATGAGTAACGTCCACACATAGAGACAGATTAAAAGTCAAGTTTCAGAATATCAACGTTAACGCGCACCCTCCACAATCACAACGATCTCTCCTTTTACATCCCTGCCGGTAAAGTGTTCAGATAGCTCCTGGAGTGAGCCCCGCACATTTTCTTCATATATCTTCGTCAACTCCCTCGATACCGAAGCTTGCCGATCGGGCCCAACATGTTCAATTAATTGAGTAATTAATTTACTCAATCTAAAGGGAGATTCATAGAAGATCAGGGTGTAGGGAAGCGTTGAAAGTTCCTTCAACTTGCTTTGCCTCCCTTTCTTGTGAGGCAGAAACCCAACAAACAGAAAGCTGTCACAGGGAATTCCCGAATTTACAAGTGCCGGAATAAAAGCAGAAGGACCCGGCAGTGTTTCAACCTCCATCCCCTCACGAATGCAGGCTCTTACCAGCAGGAAGCCAGGATCGGATATACCCGGGGTTCCTGCATCGCTGACGAGCGCTGCTACTTCTCCTGATTGCAGCCTGCTAATTACAGAAGCAAGGGCTTTATGTTCGTTGAACTGATGGTGTGAAACCAGTTTGTTCCGGATGTTGAAATGCTTCAGCAGGATCCCTGTTTTTCGCGTATCTTCAGACAGGATGAAATCTACCTCTTTCAGCACCCGGATGGCCCGTTGGGTCATATCCTCCAGGTTCCCTATCGGGGTTGGTATCAGGTAGAGGGAAGTTATCCGGTTCATGTGTTGGTGACCAGTTTGAATCCGACCCCATGGACGTTGATCAGTCCGACGGTTGAATCCTGTTTCAGGTATTTCCGGAGTTTCACAATATAGACATCCATACTCCGGGCATTGAAGTAACTATCATTGTTCCAGATTTCTGTCAGCGCTTCACTGCGTGTAAGAACATCGTTTACATGCAGACACAACAACCTGAGCAGACCACTCTCCTTGGAGGTTAATTTTTGCTCTTTTTGTTCAATGGTGAGGATCTGACGGTGCACATCAAATGTATAGGAACCAATAGTAAAAATCGTCTCATTCTTGAGAGGTTTCGGGCTATCTTCGAGCCTTCTCAGTATGGCCTGCATCCGAAGCAATAGCTCTTCCATACTGAAGGGTTTGGTAAGGTAGTCGTCAGCCCCGAGCTCAAATCCCTTGAGTTTATCCTCTTGCATCGATTTTGCAGTAAGAAAGAGGATCGGCGTCTTCTTATCCCGTAGGCGAATCTCTTTGGCAACGGCAAATCCGTCCTTTACCGGCATCATGATATCCAGGATACAAAAATCTATCTGCTGATTTGCAAACGTTTCGGTTGCTTCCTGCCCATTCAGGCATAGGGTAGTGAGATACCCTTTGGCATCGAGGTAATTTTTTAAAAGATTCCCTAGATTTCTGTCATCCTCGGCCAGCAGGACTTGCAGTGTTTTCTTTTCCATAGGTCACTATTCGTGTATTTTATAAGGCAGGTAAATTTTAAACTGAGTGCCTTTGTTTATTTCGCTTTCGATTGTAATCTTTCCCTTATGTTCACCAACAATTGCTTTTACATAGCTGAGGCCCAGACCAAATCCCCGTACATTGTGTATATTGCCGGTAGGGATCCGGTAAAGTTTATCAAATATCTTTTTCTGCTCGTGTTTGCTTATCCCTGTACCGTTATCCCGTATTGATAACGTAATTCCCTGACCACTATTTTCCGTATGGATCCGGATCTCCGGTTTACGGGGAGTATATTTAGTCGCATTGTCGAGGAGATTGTATACCAGATTGGTCAGGTGTACTTTATCTCCTTCCAGCTGGGAGGGCTTTGCCTGCAGATTCGTACGGATCTCGCCATCTTTGATCTCCACCTGGATTCGGATGTTCTTAATAACATCCCGGATTACGGCGTGCAGATCAACTATCTCAAGGTGCATTTTCAGCTCTCCTTTCTCCAATACTGCAGCTTGCAGGATCCGTTCCGAGAGGATTGAAAGCCTGTTGTTCTCTTCCTGGATGATATCGATATAATTGTCATAGAATTTTTCGGATTTGGGAAGTTCCTTATCGCCAATAGCTTCACAGGCCAGGGAAATAGTTGATATCGGCGTCCTGAATTCGTGGGTCATGTTGTTCATGAAGTCGCTCTTCATATCCGATATTTTTTTCTGGCGGATAAGGATCGTGATGGTATAGGAGAATGTATAGACAATTACAATGATCAGGATAATGGAAATCAGCAGCATTCCCCATAACTCCGTCAGGAGGAACTGTTTTTCGTAGGGAAAGAAAATGAGTAAATACTCTGGAGTGGTGAACAGGTCGTAGGAGAACAATGGGTAGGCATACCCTATCTGGATCAGTTGTTTCCGGTAATCGCTCGATTTTTCCATGATGAAAAGATCGTACTCAGGTTTATATATCCCGAATTGGAAGCGTGTATCTACACCACGGATGTTCAGTTCGAGCGAAATCAGAGAATCCATTTCATTAGAAGTGATGAACAGAGAATAGTCGAGATGTTTGTTGAAGCTCAACATGACCGGGAACGGGTTGATTTCTGCCGCTCTTCGTTTTTCCAACCTCTCCAGCTTATAGACCACTTTGGCCATTGCCTCATTGACACTTCGTCGGAAACTGGACTCCTTTACCGTAGAGGCACTATGGATCCAGTAGAGTTGAATGCCGAGCAGGCCGATTAAAGCGATGGTCATGATGATGACGACCCCAACGATTGCTTTCCGATTCATTTGTACAAATGTAACGTAAATTCCGAAAAAGAATTTTTAACATTTTTTAACGATTCTTAGTATTCGTTAACACTTATCTCAGTCATTCTGAGTTACTTTTGTTCTCGGGCAAATTACTCTTTTCATTTAGATTTGTTTATTGATTTTTAATTGTAGAGACGCGATTAATCGCGTCTCTACGTATTTAATTGCGGCTCTATTTTTTATTGCAGTATTCCGATTTTGTTATTCCAGGCGTCGTGAGGAATCCCTATCTTTACCTCCTAAAACATAAATTTCATGCATATCTCCATCGATATCAGTCAGGTGCTCTCCTTTCTGCCGGAAGAGTCACTGGAGCTTATTCGTCCCAAAATTGAAAAAGCGTGGGGGACACTTTTATCCGGTACGGGAGCAGGGAGTGACTTTCTGGGATGGGTCAGGTTACCATCGCAAACTAATCCGGAAGTGCTTACACGGATTCAGGAACATGCAGCAAGGATACGTGAGATTGCAGATGTTTTTGTGGTCATTGGCATCGGCGGCTCATACCTGGGTTCCCGGGCAGTCATCGAAGCTCTCTCTACTTCATTTCCAGCACTGATTCGGAAGGATAAAACCCCTGTTGTACTCTTTGCAGGAGAGAACCTTAGCGAGGATTACCATGCCGATATACTACAAGTTTTAGATAAGTACTCCTGTGCCGTAGCGATAATCTCCAAATCGGGAACCACCACCGAACCTGCCGTTGCTTTTCGTCTGATCAAACAAAAGCTGGAGCGTAAATATGGCAGGAAGGGCTCTTGTGAACGGATCATTGCCATCACGGATGCCTCCAGGGGGGCACTGAAAGAGATTGCTGATACGGAGGGTTATGAGAGCTACGTTATTCCTGATGATATCGGCGGACGTTATTCGTTACTTACGCCTGTGGGATTGCTTCCTGTTGCTGTAGCAGGACTGGACATCGAAAAACTGATAGATGGAGCTGCAGAGATGGAGCGGGTGGCCTGCAAATCGCCAGATTTCAATCTCAATCCTGCGACCCTCTATGCGGCTGTTCGAAACCTTCTTTACCAGGAGGGAAAACAGATTGAGATCATGGTCACTTACCAGCCGAACCTGGTGATGCTTACAGAATGGTGGAAACAGTTATATGGTGAAAGTGAGGGAAAAGAGGGCAAAGGGATTTTCCCTGCCGGCGTGACCTTCACTGCCGATCTCCACTCAATGGGGCAGTTCATCCAGGAGGGAACCCGGAACCTTTTCGAAACTGTTCTTTCAGTCGACCGCTCCAACCAGGAGCTACTTGTTCCGAATGACCCGGAAGACAACGATGGCCTCAATTTCCTTACCGGGAAGAGCCTTTCTGAGGTCAACCACCGGGCCGAAACCGGAACCAGGCTCGCTCATGTCGCAGGTGGCGTCCCCAATATTCGTATCTCCATTCCGTGCCTGGATGCCTACCACCTGGGTCAACTACTTTACTTTTATGAGTTTGCCTGTGGGGTGAGCGGGTATACCCTGGGTGTCAATCCCTTTGACCAGCCAGGTGTGGAAGCCTATAAGCGGAAGATGTTTGAGCTTTTAGGGAAACCGGGATTTTAGGTTCAAGGTTCAAGGGTCGAGGGTCGAGGTTCAAGGACTCAATCAGGCCGCAGGCCTCCATCAGGCCGCAGGCCTCCATCAGCGAAGCTCCATCAGCGAAGCTCCATCAGCCGAAGGCTCAATGACTTTCTCAATTATCTCCGGATAGTGCCTGTACTCCAAATCGTGGACCTTGTTAGCGAGGCTTTCAGGGGTGTCACCAGGTTCAATTGGACATTTCGCCTGGAAGATGATCTGCCCATCGTCATAATGCTCGTTCACATAGTGTATGGAGATCCCTGATTCCTTGTCGTTAGATTGGATCACTGCTTCGTGTACACGCTTCCCGTACATCCCTTTTCCACCATAGTTTGGAAGAAGTGCAGGATGAATATTAATGATTCGTGAGGGGTAGGCCTGAAGCAGGTAGTTGGGAATAAGCCAGAGAAAGCCTGCAAGTACAAGGAAGTCGATACCCTGAACCGAAAGGATATCCTGAAGATGGTTTGAGTGGTAGAGATCGTGGCGGGTAAAGATTACCGAAGGGATATGCATATTACGCGCTCTTTCAATGACAAATGCGTCGGGATTATTACATAGCACCAGAGTGACCTGAATCTTCGGATGGCCTTGAAAATACTCGATGATCCGCTGAGCGTTGCTTCCGTTTCCGGAGGCAAAAATGGCAATTCTTTGCATAGGAGAAAATGTTCTTGTCGGTACAAAAATACAAAACGATCCGGATGTTTGACATTTATCCTAACTACCGTATTATTAATGCATTGACAAACAATTTGAGGTTTTTCCTAAATGTTAAAAATCGTTAAAATTTATTGTGTGGTAACGATATTATTCATTTCTTTGCACACCGTTTAACCAAAAAAAGAGAAATATGTCTGACATTGCCGCAAAAGTTAAAGCTATCATTGTTGATAAGCTTGGCGTTGATGAGAGTGAAGTTACACCAGAAGCTAGCTTCACAAATGATCTAGGTGCTGACTCTCTGGATACCGTTGAGCTCATCATGGAGTTCGAAAAAGAATTTGACATTGCTATTCCTGATGATCAGGCTGAGAAAATCAGCACAGTTGGAGAAGCAACTACATACATCGAGAATAATACAAAATAAAGGAATATTTTCACGTGGATTTAAGACGGGTTGTTGTAACTGGCCTAGGGGCCATTACGCCTATTGGTAAAAATGCCATTGATTATTGGCAGGGACTTATCAATGGTGTAAGTGGTGCAGCTCCTATCGTTAAATTCGATGCCTCCAAATTCAAAACCCGGTTTGCCTGCGAAGTAAAGGAGTTCAATGCGGAAGATTATTTCGACCGGAAAGAGGCTCGCAAGTATGACATTTATACGCATTACGGGATCGTCTCAAGTGATGAAGCGATCAAGGATGCCGGGTTGAATCTGGAAGGAGTTGTAGACAAGACACGCGTTGGTGTCATCTGGGCTTCCGGAATCGGTGGTCTGGATACCCTGATCTCAGAAGTCTCCGGTTACCTGAATGGCGACGGGGTTCCACGGTATAATCCCTTCTTTATTCCTAAAATGATTGCCGATATCACTGCCGGCCACATCTCCATCAGGTACGGCTTTATGGGGCCCAACTTCGCCACGGTTTCGGCTTGTGCCTCATCAGCCAATGCCCTCGCCGATGCCTTTATGTACATCCGCATGGGTAAAGCTGACGTATTTGTTACCGGTGGATCCGAGGCTGCAATTAACGCTGCAGGGGTTGGTGGTTTTAATGCTATGCATGCGATCTCTACCCGCAATGATGATCCAACAACCGCATCCAGGCCGTTTGACAAGGATCGCGACGGATTTGTCATGGGTGAAGGTGGCGGTGCACTGATCTTTGAAGAATATGAACACGCCCTGAGAAGAGGGGCCAAGATCTATGCTGAGGTGGCTGGAGCGGGACTTTCAGGAGATGCGCATCATATGACTGCACCTCATCCGGAAGGGTTGGGAGCTATATTATCCATGAAGGCAGCAATATTAGATTCGGAGCTGAAAAAAGAGGATATCGATCATATCAACACCCATGGTACTTCCACTCCGGCCGGTGATATCGCGGAACCAAAAGCAATCCTTTCTTTCTTTGGCGACCATGCCTATAGTATCAATATCAATTCCACCAAATCTATGACCGGACACCTTCTGGGTGCAGCAGGAGCTGTAGAAGCAATAGCGAGTGTCCTGGCCGTGCAAAACGATATCGTGCCCCCCACGATTAACCATTTTACCGACGATCCAAACATTGACAACAGGCTCAACTTTACCTTCAATAAAGCACAGAAACGAATTGTGAATGTGGCTCTTACCAACACGTTTGGTTTTGGAGGCCATAATGCCAGCCTGATCTTTAAGAAATATCATCCTTAATCATTTTCAGGCCCGGATTGTTCAGATTCACTAAATCATCTGTCGACAGGAAATTATCCGCTTCGATACAAAATATTCTCGGATTTAAACCCGGAAATATTGCCTTGTACAAACTGGCGTTCCTACATAAATCAGCCGGGCAGGAAATTATCAGAGGGATAAAGATTAGCAATGAACGGTTGGAATTTCTTGGCGACGCTATTCTGGATGCCATCATTGCCGATTTCCTCTTCAAAACTTTCCCCACTCAGGATGAAGGCTTCCTGACAGAGATGAGATCCAAGATTGTTAGCCGGACACAGTTAAATAAACTCGCCCAGAAGCTTGGACTGGATCACCTGATCCAGCTTGACGGAGCCAATGGAGTTTACCGTTCATACAGGGGCGATGCATTTGAAGCACTTATCGGGGCAATTTACATGGATAGAGGCTACGATTTCACCAGAAAGATCCTGTTGAACCGGATTATAAAACACTATTTCGACCTTGACGAGTTGGTGAACCAGGAGATGAACTACAAAAGTAAAGTCATCGAATGGGCACAAAAAGAGCGGAAAAATGTTCAGTTCAGTGTAGTAAATGAAGTGGGCACAGGCTATAAAAAGCAGTATGTGGTTGAAGTAATTGTGGATGGCATCCCCCTGGCCCGAAGTCAGCACTACTCCATCAAAGGAGCAGAACAGCTTGCTTCCGAAAAATCATGGGCACAAATCTCCTCAGAACATATTGACAAAGTCTGAATTATTTATTACCTTTGTAAAAAGGCAATAAAGAAGCAGCAATGGCCAAACGGGTATTTTTGGAGGTGCGCTCAGGATCCACATATTACACCCTCCTGGGCCTTTCAACACAACTGAAAGACTACCGTCTTTCATTCCTGCTGAATAAGTTGCCTGCATTCAGGTTTACCCGTTTTGATGACCTGACGGTTAGCTTTCCGGATGTTGAGGAACCGATACCTTTTTCCCTCTATACTTGTGACGATGAGGAAAATTTCAATAGGTATACGCTGGTGTCGAACCGAAACAGCGATCATTTTCTGGTTCCCTCTGTAAGGCAAACCGATTATCTGTTGATCATTGAAGGACCTTTTAAGAAACAGCAAAAGGATGAGCTGCTGAAGGTTCTCCGCACAGTACCCAATATGTTGCTTGCAGCAGAGATCAATACCTCATCCATCAAGCAGTTTGAAAGCCTGATAAACGACCTCGAATTGCACGTCATGAAGAAAAAACGAATAACTAATAATTCACATTCCTAAAAACAGGAGGTACATATGTTTGAAAATTTGAAAGAAACACTGGATAAAGGCATAGAGTATGCCTTTATGACAAGCGAAAAGATCGCCAACGCTGCAAAGGAGCTGGCAAAGGAAAATAACCTTACAAAAGAGGAGGCCAAGAAACTTCTTGATTATCTACAGAAAAAATCAGAAGAGACCAGGCAGAATATGGAAAAAACCATGCAGGATTTCCTCAAGGCAAGTCTGAAGAAGATGGATATCCCCTCAAAGGAGGATGTAAAGAAGCTTGAGGACCGGATCAGGAAGCTGGAAGGCAAGAAGAAGCCGGCTGCTGCAAAAAAGAAGGTAGTTCCCAAGCCAAAACCGAAGGCCAAGGCAAAAAAGTAG
>CALCGJ010000280.1 GCA_937900965.1 uncultured Bacteroidota bacterium
ACTTGATAAATAGTTGAAAACGCCTGTGAAGTACCTGTCACCGCCCGGATGAGCAGTAAAACCGCTGCTGTTTGTGGCCCCGGTATTCGGGTCATTCCACAACCCTGTTGCCGCCTGGATGGTTCCGGTCGATTTTAGCTTCCCTCCGGCTATACTTATGCCGCCAAGAAAATCCGTCATTGCTGTAAAATCAGCATCCGCGGGCAAATGCCATCCGGCAGGGCAGATCCCCTGTACTCCCGGTGTTGTCAGGTACTGCATCATCTCATTCCATTGGTAAAGTCCGCCATAGATGTTACAATTTGATTCCAGATCATCGTAGCAGTATTTTTCAATCATGAGATTATCGGTTTGATCGAGTGCTCCGTCGATCCGTGTCCCGATGTTGAGGTTTTGCGCCATCCAGCATTGAGTGCCAATCAGCACGGTATTATAGGTGGAGCCGTCGCGGGCATCCGTAAAAGGTGTCCCGCAATTGGAGCAGTTGAGGGTTGATTGCTGCAATGTGGTCGAGGTTGAGTAACCACAGGCGTCATATGCCCAAACGTACCTGGTATAAGCGGTCCCGCAATCCAATCCTGTTTCTGTCGTGGATGTCATGGTTCCCACGTCTGTGGCAGTGATGAAGTCGTTTGTGGTATTCCACTTGTATCCGGTGGCGCCGGAAACCGGATTCCATATCCACTCAACCGAGTTTAATCCGGGACTATGAGTTCCGGCAACAGGTGCGGGAGAAAACACACCGGGGGAAGTGGTCTGTGTCAACGTCACTGTTCCCGAGGGACCGCACGCATTATAGGCCCATACATATCTAGAATAACCTGTCCAACAGGTCAAACCAGTTTCTGTATAGGTTGTAGCAGTTCCCAGATCAACCGCGGTTGAATAATCATTAACTGAATTCCATTTATACCCGGTTGCGATCGGTACGCTGTTCCAGTTCCAGGTTATTTGCGAGACTGCGGGAACATGTGTCCCCGCTACAGGGGTTGATGGTGTTGTACATGAATAGGGGAAATCCTTCCACTTGCCGGAAAAAAAGACGGACACAACAGGATTCCCCTCCTGCGTGCAGTTGGTGCAGATCACCATCAGCCCTTCGGCAGGATTCGGGATAGCATTTCGCTGCGTAAACGTCATCCTAGGGATCAGCACTCCCTGGCTGGTCGACTTCACATCCAGTCCGGCTGAGGGATCAGGTGGACTGCCGTCGGCGTTGACCGCTACTTGCGAGAGGAGGAGAGAGCAATTCAACAAGAGTGTAAAGATAAGTATTGTTAACTTCTTCATTTTTCAGGTTTGTTTTTTAATCGGATTATCAAATTATCAATCCCGCACGCAGCGGACCGAAAAGCCGGATTCTTTTAAAAGACTGTGATGCAAACTGATTGATCCTGCATCATATTGAAGCCATCCTCCCATTGCACCTTCTGGTGAACTTTCCGTCGACGACCAAAAAAAGGCATTGTCGTGCAACAATCTAAAAATCGGATAATCTGGATGTCTTGCTCCGCCTGGGTGGGCCGTAAAACCACTACTGTTGGTCGCTTCGGTATTTGGTTCATACCATTTACCTGAATTTGCCTGGATTGTGCCTTCAGACTTCATCTTACCTCCGGCAACACTTCGACCACCAAGAAAAGTACGTAGCAGTATATATTCAGCATCTGTCGGAATATGCCATCCAGTAGGGCAGATTCCCTGTCCCCCTGTTGTTGGAAGATATTGCATCGCTTCCTCCCATTGATAAAGTCCACCATATTCATTACAATTGGATTCTGAATTATCGTAACAATATTTCTCAATTATTCCTTCATCAATTTGATCCAGTGACCCATCTGTTATTGTTCCTATGTTCATGTTTTTCGCCGTCCAACATTGACTCCCAATTAAAACCGTGGGATATACCTGTCCGTCACGCTCATCTGTTATTTGAGTGCCGCATAATAAACAATCGAGCGTAGATTCCTGCAAAATTGTCACATCTGAATGTCCACAACCATGATATGCCCAGATGTATCGGGTATAGTCTGTCCCACATCCCAGTCCGGTTTCTACCGTAGATGTTGCTGTTCCAACATCCGTCGCAGTGCTGAAGTCATCTATTGAGTTTATAGCATATCCAGTAGCTTCGAAAACCGGAGCCCAAACCCATACAACCTGGTTAAAACCTGGACTATGTGTACCTTCTGTGGGAGCCTGGGTAAGCGGGATTTGTGCCGTTGACTGCGTCATTGTTAATGGCAGGGATTCACCACAATCGTTATAAGCCCAAACATACCTGGTAAAAAGAGTCCAACAGGGTAAACCAATTTCTATGAAGTCGGTCCCCGTTAGCACATCAGTGGCAGTTGCATAATCGTTAATTTCATTCCATTTATAGCCGGTTGCTATCGGAACGGGGTTCCAGTGCCAATGGATGGCGCTGGTTGTTGAGTTGTGTATCCCGGCAGTCGGGGTTTTGGGTGAGGTACAAACGGGTTCTATGTTTTGCCACTTACCGGAAGAATAAATGCTCAAGGCCGGTCCCCCTAATGGGTCACAATCCAGGCACCCTACGATAAGTCCTTCGGCTGGGTTGACAATGGCATTGCGCTGTTCAAAATTAATCACTGTAATCAGGAATCCTTTATTGAGAAAATCCACGTCCAGGATCGCTGACAGATCAGGGTAACTGTCATCGATATTGATTGCAACCCCGGCAGAGGGGTCAGGTGTACTGCTATCGGTACTATCTGGATTCTGTGCGAAAAGGGAAGCGCTTTGTAAAAATAGTATGACGATGAAGATGGACAATCTTTTCATATGTCGATAGGTTTGGTAAATTGCACAACCAAATATAATATTTTTTTGATTTACATTATGTTAAACTTAGGATTTATTTGTAGGAATAATTTTTGAAGTTGCCTTCCCGTGGAATCGTTATTCATTGAATATCAGCCTCATGCCATCCCATGATGGAGCCAGCCATTCAGATACATATTCAACAAGGCTGAATTGAAAAATTGTTGAGTTATAATCTAAGGGGTTTCCAGAAGGAACTCTGTAATCGTCAACCTGAAATCAAAAAAAATCGTTATTCGAACAGGAGCGAACCTAACTCATGACCGAAGGGAATAACATAGCGGAGCTCGGCGGAGCCAAAATCGAATCATTCGTAATTCACTTGATGAGCATCACCGTCCCTTTGTTTGAAACAGTATGCTTGTTGTTTTCTTTATAATAGATTGCCCACACGTAAACCCCTTCCATGCAATCTCCGCCCTTAAGGGTCCCGTCCCAGGCCTCTTCTATATTCTTTGTTGAAAAGACCACCTCCCCCCAGCGATTAAAGATCTGAAAGTTGAATTCTGTAATATTCTCCGGTGGCAATCCAACAATCCTGAATACATCATTCAACCCGTCGCCATTGGGCGTAAATGCATTTGGAATATAGGGAATTACGACAACTGTTACACTATCCATAAATTCCTCCCCATCGCATAGGGTGATGTAAGCATAATATTTCGTGGTCTCAGCAGGAGTAACCACCAGGCTCGGCTCTGTAGATATCAACTCCGATCCCTGGTACCACCGATAGGCAACTTTTTCACCTGGCAATAAAGGTTGCAGAGTGTATGGAACCTGTGCTATTTTAAAGCTATCAACAGAAGTTGGCGTATACATCCAGCCTTCCATTTGCGCTGTCCAGGAGGTAGCATTGCGGCCAGGTACGGCATATCCGATAAACCCGCTTTCATTTTGGACACCCATGGTCGCATTATTGTCATTCCATTCGGGACAGGAGGGTTTGTTCATCAGGTGATTTTCAATCGTGTTGCTTCCTTCATTCAGCACAATCTGAAGGGTAACCAACGAATCATCGCACAGACTGTAGAACAGAGGAATCTGGCACCACATGACAACAAGTCGCCGGGTTGTATCTGATCCTATTGTACGGTAATAGATAAACGGTGCACCCTCGTGTTCCGGATTCAGGTCCTGAAAAGGGCCAAGGATACAATTTTTTGGAGTATAGTCTGCTGTATTCGGGATAGCAAACGCATCTCGAACACCCTTTGCGTTTTGGTTAGGAGAAAAGCTGATCCATCCGTTCGCCCCGATATAAAACTGGGTGAACATGTTGCCAAAATAACTGAAAGTGAATCCGATAGGAAAAGGGCCTTCAACGCCATTATCATCAACATTTACTCCTGTTCCAATCAATCCATAGGTTGTGGAGAGGGTGACCGGAACGCCGGGATTGATGGTATCATTCGGACCGGCATCCAGCTGGGCGAAAATGGACAGTGGGAGGAGAAGGAAGAGGAGTATGAGGGTGTGAAGGTGTGAGGGTGTGAGGGTATGAGGGTAGGAGGGTGTGAGGGTATGAGGGTGTGAGGGTGTGAGGGTATGAGGGTATGAGGGCGTTGTAGTTGATTGAAGACTTCGGACTGCCAACAGCCAACTGGAAACTGCCAACTGCAGACTGCAGACTGCGGACTGCAAACTGCCAACTGATAGATAATATGATGGAAGCAAGGATTTCAAATCTGTTCGATTACATTTTGTGGTTGTTTCGTGTTTCGTGTTTAACGTTTCAGTGGCTTCTCTTCCCCGACTGGTGATACAAAGTTGCAGAAATTTCGGGAAATATGCTAATTTTGTGAGTCCTTACCGCTTACAGGAAAAACGAAACGAAATACAATAAATTTTAATCTCAATGAAAAAAGACACGGCAATTTTTAACATCATTAAAAAAGAGTTACACCGTCAGACCAGCGGGTTGGAGTTGATCGCTTCAGAGAATTTTGTCAGCGATCAGGTGTTGAAAGCAATGGGCTCCTGTTTAACCAATAAATATGCGGAAGGGTATCCTGGAAAAAGATATTATGGTGGTTGTCAGTATGTTGACGAATCCGAAAATCTGGCTATTGAACGGGCAAAGGAGCTGTTCAACGCTGAGTGGGCCAATGTACAGCCGCACTCCGGAGCCCAGGCCAACATGGCTGTATTGATGACTGTTTTATCTCCGGGTGATACATTCATGGGACTTGACCTCGCTCACGGAGGGCATCTCTCGCACGGATCATCGGTTAACTCTTCCGGAATTTTTTATAAAGCGGTGGGATACCAGGTGGATGAGTCGACGGGGTTGATCAATTATGACAAGATGGAGGCCCAGGCGCTGGAGATACGGCCAAAGATGATCATTGCCGGAGCTTCCGCCTATTCCCGGGACTGGGATTATCAGCGGATGCGTGAAATTGCCGATAAAATCGGAGCTATCCTCCTTGCAGATATTGCCCACCCTGCAGGATTGATTGCCCGTGGTTTGCTGAACGATCCGTTGCCCTGGTGTCATGTAGTAACCACTACCACACATAAAACCTTACGCGGGCCCCGGGGTGGAATGATCATGGTTGGAAAAGACTTCCCGAATCCATGGGGGGTGACCACAATGAAGGGTGAGATCAAAATGTTCTCACAGATGCTTGATTCGGCTGTCTTCCCGGGTATTCAGGGCGGACCGCTGGAACATGTAATTGCCGCTAAGGCAGTCTCATTCTTTGAAGCCCTGACAGATGAATATATGGACTACATCATCCAGGTGAAGAAGAATGCTGCGGTGATGGCTCAGGCATTTGTTGACAAAGGTTATCACGTCATTTCGGGTGGCACTGACAATCATCTGATGTTGATCGACCTTCGCAAGAAGTTCCCCGACATCACAGGTAAAAAAGTGGAAAACATCCTGGTCAAAGCGGATATTACGGTCAACAAAAACATGGTTCCGTTTGATAGCCGCTCTCCATTTCAAACATCGGGCTTACGTGTTGGAACATCTGCAATTACCACACGAGGAATGGCCGAAAAACATATGACCCCGATAGTCGATCTGATAGATGAGGTGATCGGCGACATTGATAACGAGGAGCGGATTCTGAAGGTGAGGAAGCAGGTAAATGAGATGATGGATGAGTTTCCGCTGTTTGCTTATTAAAAAAAGCTGGTGAACTGGTGAACTGGTGAGCTGGTGAGTAAGAAAGAGGTAGTGAAGTAATATTAAGTTTATGAAGACCCTATACCTTGTAAGGCATGCAAAATCTTCCTGGGACCATCCCGGCTTGAGTGATCTTGAGCGACCTTTGATGGAAAAAGGCATCGAGAGAAGTCACAGGATCATCGGGTTCCTCAAGGAACGTAATATTCTTCCCGGTCTGTTCATCAGCAGTCCGGCAGTGCGGGCGTTTGAAACTGCAAAACTATTCGCCACAGGACTTGGGTACCCCTTAAAAGATATTGTTGTTGAACAAAAGGTCTACGACGGATACTATGAACGGTTTCTGGATGTTATATACAGTACACCTAATGATACACAATCATTAATGATGTTCGGTCATAACCCTACTATTACCAACCTGGCGAATCTCTTTCTTCATCCGGGCATTGACAATATGCCAACTTCGACGGTTGTCGCGATTGGATTTGAAACCCTGAAGTGGGAAGATGTGCCTAATGCAAATGCCCGTCAACTTTTTATTGTCTCACCAAAAATGCTCAAGTAAAAGATGGCTTCCCGGATCAAACCCCAGATGTTAAACAGAGAAATTGGCTGGCTCAATTTCAATGGCCGGGTATTACAGGAGGCAGCAGATAAAGAGAATCCACTGATTGACCGGTTGAAATTCCTTGGTATATTTTCTAACAACCGTGATGAGTTTTTCCGTGTAAGAGTAGCCACACTCAACAGGATGCTGAAAGTGGAGAAGGGACTCTACGATACCGAAATCAATGCCAAAAAGGTACTTGATCAGATCGGTGAGATCGTGATGATTCAGGAGAAAGAGTTCCAGCAGATCTTTGAATCTATCGTGAAGGAGTTTGCAGAACACAACATCCACATCATCAATGAGAAGCAACTGACAACGAAGCAGGGGGATTTTGTCAGGAAGTATTTCCAGGAACAGGTCCGGGTATTTTTATTTCCATTAATGATCAGTAGTGTTAAAGACATCTCAACGCTTGTCGACAAATCCATCTACCTCGCTGTATCCCTGGAAAGCAGTTCTTCAGATGCACCGCCGGACTATGCCCTGATTGAAGTTCCCACAAAAGCGGTTTCCCGCTTCCTGATCTTACCTAAAGAGGGGAAGAGAGAGTATATCATGTTACTGGATGATGTTATCCGATTCAGTTTATCAGAGATTTTCTTCCTGTTCGGGTATGATACGTATAATGCATTCGCAGTTAAGGTTACCAGGGATGCCGAGCTGGATATAGATATTGATGTCTCCAAGAGTTTCCTGGAGGTTATGTCAGAAAGCCTGAAACAGCGAAAGCAGGGAAATCCGGTACGTTTTGTTTATGACAACTCGATGCCGACGGAGCTTCTGAAGGTACTCAGAAAGAAACTGAACATCCGGAAAGACGATCCCATCCGGGGCGGTGGCAGATATCATAATTTCAAGGATTTCACAAGTTTCCCCGACCTGGGGCATCCGGAGCTTGAGAACTGGCCATTGGCTCCACAACGGCATCCGGATATCAACCCAAATACCAGTATTCTGTCACTGATGAAGCAGAAAGATATCATGCTTCATTTTCCATATCAGACATTCCGGCATGTTATCGATCTCCTGCGGGAAGCTTCCATTGATCCCCATGTCAGATCCATAAAAATGACCATCTATAGGGCGGCAAAGAACTCAAGTGTGATCAACGCCCTGATCAATGCAGCCAGGAACGGGAAATATGTAACTGTTTACATGGAATTGCAGGCACGGTTCGATGAGGAGGCAAATATCTTCTGGACAGAAAGGCTTCATGAGGAGGGAGTGAAGGTGATTCATAGTATCCCGGGCATTAAAGTTCATTCAAAGCTCCTGATAATAAGGAGAAAAGAGAGTTCGAAGGATGTTTTCTATTCAATGATAAGTACGGGAAACTTCAATGAAGATACTGCGCGTATTTATGCTGATGACAGCCTGCTGACTTCAGATCCAAGGATCTGTCAGGATGTAACCAATGCATTTCACCAGATGGAATCATCCTATAAGCCATACCATTACAAATCGTTGGTTCTCTCTCCTTTCAGCATGCGCAATCATTTCATCCGGCTGGTGAACCAGGAGATAAAAAATGCCAAAGCCGGCAAGGAGACATGGGTGATCATCAAATTAAATAACCTGGTGGATGAGACGATTAATAAGAAGTTGTATAAAGCAAGCCAGGCAGGAGTTAAGATCAACCTTATCATCCGCGGGATTTGCGTTCTTATCCCGGGTGTCCCAGGTCTGAGTGAGAATATAAAGGGTATCAGTATCGTGGACAGATTCCTGGAACACTCCAGGGTGATTGTGTTTTGCAACGATAATAACCCGCTGTATTATATCACTTCTGCTGACTGGATGATACGTAACTTCGACAACCGGATAGAGGTAGCATGCCCGATTTATGATAAAACTATCCAGCAGGATCTCTGGGAAATGTTGCAAATCCAGCTGGCCGACAACACCAAAGCCCGCATCCTGGGTGGGAAAAAACCAAATGCTTATCGCAAAACCAAAGGTGTTAAGGTGAGGTCGCAGCAGGCGATATACGACTTCCTGTCGAAGGATGTATGAGGGTGTGAGGGATGAAGATTCAGGTTCAAGGTTCAAGATTAAAGGCTCAAGGCAA
>CALCGJ010000281.1 GCA_937900965.1 uncultured Bacteroidota bacterium
CCCCTCTCCTCAAGGAGAGGGGGCCGGGGGGTGAGGTCATCCCCTGAAGGGGGCCGGGGGGTGAGTACCCGACTCCTCCACGACTGCCACGAGTATTTCCGGGGGGTGCCGGAACTGGTTGGAAGGAAGGGGACTATACGAATATGGAAATGGATTGAAGACAGGATCTTTCCAAAGCTAAAACTGGTTACGGCTGTCAATTCTTCGGTAGCCAGGCTCTATCAGGAAGAGTATGGAAATGAGATTGTGGTGATCCGCAATGTCCCTTTCCGGAGATCAGAAGGAGAGGCTGTCTCAAAAGAGTCACTGGGGATTGGAGAACACCAGAAAGTCATCCTGTATCAGGGGGCAGTAAATGTTGACAGGGGGCTTGAGGAGGCTATCCAGGCTATGAAGTATCTTCGTTGTGATGCCGTTCTGGTGATAGCCGGAACCGGAGACAAATATGAAGAACTCCAACCATTTGTCAGGCAGGAGAAGGTGCCAGGGAAGGTGATTTTTACTGGCCAGATCCCTTTTCAGGATCTCTACAAATACACTTTGATGGCCGATATAGGCTTGTCGATCGAAAAAGACGTAAGCCTGAATTATCACTTTGCGCTACCCAACAAGTTTCTCGACTATATCCAAGCCCATGTTCCTGTCCTGATCTCTCCTTTCCCTGAGATGAAGGCGATTCTCGACAAATATTTCATCGGGGAGGTGCTGGAGACACATGATCCGAAACATATCGCTGAAAAAATGGACAGCATGCTGATGAATGAAACCCGACTGGCTCTGTACCGGGAAAATCTGCATCGTGCAGCCGAAGAACTTTGCTGGGAGAATGAGGCGCCCAAGCTTAAATGGGTGTTGGATCCAGGATACCGGATCCCAGAAAAGAATGACGAATGAGGAATGAGGAATAACGAAATTAGAAATGAACCACAATAGGCACATAGAACACAGTAGGACTATTGTGATCTATTGTGTCTAATGTGGTAAAAACCTGAAACTTGAAACTTGAAACTAACCCTCCATATAGTAAGTTTTGACGTCCCCTTCCCACCGAATTACGGAGGTGTGATCGATGTCTATTACAAGCTTAGGGAATTGCATGAAGCCGGAGTGAAGATTATTCTGCATTGTTTCCAAAACGAGCGTGATCCAGCCCCGGCACTGAATGAACTCTGCATGGAAGTGCACTACTATCCCCGTCAGACCGGGTTTCGGAATGTCATCTCCCTGAAGCCCTACATTGTCACCAGTCGGGCTTCGAACCTATTGCGCAAGAGGCTGTTAGAGGATAATTTTCCGATCCTTTTTGAAGGGCTGCATGTTTGCAGCTTATTAAACGATCCTGCTTTCCGGAAACGAAAAAAAATCTACCGGGAAAGCAACATCGAACATCACTACTATTACCATCTGTTCAAAGCTACCGCTAACCTGCCCGACAAATTTTTTTTCCTGTTTGAAAGCTTCAAACTCAAATGGTTCCAGAAAATCCTGAAACATGCCGACCTGATGCTGGTTGTTTCGAAAGAGGATCAGCGCTATCTGCAAGGTATTTTCCCACATCATGACATCCGCTATCTCCCATCATTCCATCGGGATAACAGTGTAAACTCAGGTACAGGGAAAGGTTCTTATGTATTGTATCACGGAAAACTCAGCGTCCCTGAAAACTTCCGTGCCGCTGAGTATATAATCAATAATATCTACACGGATGGGTTACCGAGGTTGATCATTGCGGGATTAAATCCACCCGATCACCTTGTAAAATTAATTGAGGAACATCCCAATATTCAGTTGGAACCCAATCCGGATGATACAAGGATGTTTGAGCTGATCAGGGACGCACAGATCAATCTGCTGGTCACTTCACAGCCTACCGGGCTGAAACTAAAACTTTTAAATGCCTTGTTTCATGGACGACATTGCCTTGTAAATCAGGAGATGCTTGCAGGCACAGATCTGGAACCAGTTTGCAAAATAGCAGCATCCGCAGCACAGTTCCGCGAGGAGATTGGAAAGTTGTTCCTTGAGGAGTTCGACCAAAAGGAGATAACCCGAAGGGAAATGATCATCATGGAGACATACTCCAACAAAAAGAATTGCAAAATCCTGACAGATATATTAACTTTGTTATAATTGTATACCCACTCCAACCTTTCCATCATGAAAAAAATTTTAGTTCCGGTTGATTTTTCAGAACATACCGATATCACCTGTTCGTATGCACTGAAACTTGCAGATGCCTACCAGGCAGAGCTGATGCTTTTTCACACCTATTTCGACCAGATCATTCTGACCGATACCACGTTTCCTGACAGCATGAACATGAATGCAGTCTATAATGAAGAGCTGATTCAGGAGATGCACAGTCAGGCAGAGGTAAATATGAAAAAGCTGAAGGAGGCACTTGAAATAAGGATTTCGGAGGAGAAAATCAAGAACGTACAGCTGAAATCCACAATTGTGGGAGGAGATATTGAGATGGAGCTTAAAATGGTTTGTGGGGAATATCTGCCACAAATGGTAATTATGGGAACACGGGGACTGGGTCGGAATGTCAACGTTTGGGGCCGGGTGTCGACATATATTATCAACCATGCCAAAGTACCTGTTCTCACCGTTCCGGAGATCAAAACATTCATGGGATTTCAGAATGTCATGTTTGCAGCAGACCTATCTGAAGGAAATGAAGCCTCTATCAGAAATATTCTTGCACTTCTGAAACCATTTAACACCTCCTTATATGTGGTCCATTTTCAAACCGCAAAAGATGGAGAAGAGCAAAAAATGGAGGCTCTGAAAGCAAACTTCAAAAACCTGGAACAGAAGGGGGTTATCCGGTTCGATTTAGTTGGGGTGACTGACGATAATCAGAAAGCGCTGGATGACTATGTGGCAAGCAACGGTATTGAGATCATATCTTTCCAACCACATAAACGAAGTGTATTCTATAACCTTTTCACAAAGAATATCACGAAGAAAAACCTGTTCTCAACCAACATCCCTTTACTCGCTATCCCAATAGAATAACAACTGCAAATGATCAGTTCATAGGGATCATGGTGTAGTTATCGTAGCGGAACATATCCCAGTGGTGGTTTTCCCAGCCATCCCCGTTCATCCGACGGAACTTATATATTGCCTGTAATGGTCTGATATTGATTTCTCTCAGGCAATCTGTAAAATCAGAACCATACTCCTTCAGAGCATTCAGAAAATACCAGGCCACGTCATATCCCTGAAATGCAAGGTTATCAGGGTCAGTTCTGTAGTTCTCCCTGAACAGGGTTACCATGCGCTGAACTGCAGGATTGCTGTAATCAACCCAGGAGGGTACAAAGATGTGAGCCCGTGCCCTCTGCAAATATTGATAGTCCATCCCTACAAACTCATCCCATCTTGGAAGTCCAAACACGGTAAACTCATAACCCATTGTATCGGCTGTCAGTTGAGAGAGGATATTCAGGGCAAAGGGTTTTTGCTTTGAGACAACCACAACAACATTCTCCACTCCCAGGTTCAGCTTGGTAGTCAGTTTATCCGGGTCCACCATCGACACATCCAGGCCTAAAGCATTGCAGTTAGCATAAATCTGATCCCCCATTTTCCGGACTTCGGGCTCCCAGCTACGGGTCAATAGGGTATGGGAATAGGGATGATACAAGGAGAGGTATTCCGCAACTGAAATCCCTTCCGATGTACTGGAGGGACGAACCTTTATCACCATCGGGTTCCCTTCAACCTGTGATTCCCTTTCCGAAACCGGGCTCACAATTGGGATCTGGTGACTACGGGCAAAGGAGGCAACAATCTCAAAATTTCGGTTGAAAAGCATCCCAATGATCAGGTCCATTTTTTTCATTTCCGTTTTTTTCAACAAGGCATAAGTCCCGGATGGATTTGACTCCAGATCGTATACATGGAGGTTCAGGTTTAAACCGTTTTTGCGAAGAGAATCTACCGCTAGAAGGAATCCTTCATAAAATTGAATATACCTGAATGAATTATAACTTTCAATTTCCTGTTGAGTTGGGCCCTCTGTATTGATTGAATCGGTCTCATTCAGGAAGAGGTGCATCATCAGAGCAACATTGTAGACCTCTTTCTTCGATTCCGGTCTCAATTCACATGGGTGCTGGCTTGTAAAATATCCACTGGTGGTACTCGCAGGATCCTCCCCTAACCCATCACGGTCAATGTACACAGGAGGATCCATTACAGGTGGCACAACAACGGGAGGTAATTCTACAGGAAGTTCCTGTTCCAATATGGGAATCAAAAGGATCTGGTTCGTTTTCAGACCTCTTGCGATCTCCGGGTTAGCTTCGATAACATCCTGCATCTCCAAATCATAGGCTTTCGAAATTGAATAAAGGGTTTGACGCCTCTTCACCTTATGAACATAAAAACTCTTCCCATCGACGATGCGAATCTGGTCTGAACGGATCTGTTTATATCCATCCTGAGCATTAACCTGGTTGAAGGTCATACTGAAAATTAATCCAATAAACAATATATATCTCATTATCTGTTGGTTATTCCCATTCGATCGTGGCAGGAGGCTTTGAACTGATGTCGTATACTACCCGGTTCACTCCTTTCACTTTGTTGATGATCTCGCTGGAGACCCAGGATAGAAATTCAAATGGAAGCTGAGCCCAATCAGCCGTCATGCCATCCGTGGATGTGACCGCCCGTAGAGCAACAGCATTCTCATAGGTTCGTTCATCCCCCATAACTCCGACCGACCGTATTGGCAGCAGGACAACGAAAGCCTGCCATGCTTTATCATAGAGACCATGCTGGCGGAGTCCTTCAATAAATATATGATCGGCCTCCTGAAGCAGCCGTATCTTCTCCCGGGTGATGTCGCCCAGAATACGAACAGCCAGTCCTGGTCCTGGGAAAGGATGTCGTTCCAGGATCATTGGATCCAATCCGAGTGACTTTCCAACACGTCGGACTTCATCCTTGAAAAGAAAGTTCAGCGGCTCCACAATTTTCAGGTTGAGATGCTCAGGCAGACCCCCAACATTATGATGCGATTTAATAGTTGCACTCGGGCCTTTGACCGATCTCGATTCAATCACATCCGGATAGATCGTCCCCTGGGCAAGCCATTTGATATTCCTGATCTTTTTAGCCTCCGCCTCAAACACCTCGATGAACACACGGCCGATTACTTTCCGTTTTTTCTCCGGATCAGATACCCCTTCGAGTTCCGACAAGAAACGGTCGGTTGCATCTACTCCGATGACATTCAGGTTCATGTGTTCGTATGAGTCAAGAACTGTCTGAAATTCATCTTTCCTAAGCAAACCGTTGTCAACGAAAATACAATGCAGGTTAGGGCCAATTGCTTCGTGTAATAACATCCCGGCAACAGTGGAGTCGACACCTCCGGAGAGACCCAGAACTACATTATCGTCTCCCAATTTACGCCGAAGTTCTGAAATTGTAGATTCGATGAATGATTCGGGAGTCCAGGATTGATGGCATCCGCAGATATCAACTATAAAATTTTTTAACAGTACTGCCCCTTCTGTAGTGTGATAAACCTCGGGGTGAAACTGAATGCCATAAGAGGGTTCATCGGTAATTTTGAAGCTGGCTATATCCACACTTGCAGTAGAGCCAGTCACACAAAAATTATCAGGAACATTCAGGATGGTATCTCCATGAGACATCCATACCTGGCTTCCGTTCGATACCCCTTTCATCAAATCACTCTTCGGATCAATATAGGAGAGGTTGGCACGGCCGTATTCACGGTTCTTCGAAGGCATCACCTCGCCGCCCGATGCAAGTGCAAGGTACTGAGCTCCATAGCAGACGGCGAGAATCGGGTACTTTCCACGAATCCCTGACAGGTCGGGTATCAGCGGATCTTTATCCTTAACAGAAAAGGGACTTCCCGACAATACCACTCCTTTGATGTGCGGCCCCAATGGGGGCACTGCATTGTATGGATAGATGTCGCAATAGACATTCAGCTCTCTGATCCTGCGTGCAATCAGTTGAGTATACTGGGACCCGAAGTCGAGGATAAGAATGGTCTCTTCCATATCGCAAATGTATGAATTTTTTTTACCTGATCAGGGAAGCATTGTATACTGACCGGTTGCCTGCGCCATCAATTACGACCAGTTGGAACTTGTTGGATCCTGGCTTGATCCGGTTATCATATTTGTATTCAAGCCGGTTTCTCTTGGCGTCAAAGTCCATTAAGATCCATTGTCCGTTGAGTGTCCCCCGGTAGCTTTTTATCCCTGCCAAATCATCGGAAACAGTGAGCACAATTGTGCTTTGCTTACCGACCTTCTTGTTATCGTAAATATTTACCGCCTTGATCTTCGGAGGGATGGTATCCACGCTGATGGTATATGCCCCAAATTCCCGGATAGTTCCGGTCACAAATCCATCGCTGAACTTACCGCCCTGGCTAACAAACTTACCATCTTCCTCAACCTTCACCAGGAGTGCTTTGGACTCGAGGAGCTGTGGAAGGGCTTCTGCCCTGATCGAAAGGTTACAGCGAAGGTGAATGGGTGTCTCTACATCATGGAGGATATGTAAACGTGAATAACTTCCCTCCACCGACGGGACTGTCTTGTAATGGAAATCCAGGTCTTCATAGAGGGAATTTGCAGGCAACGTAAATTCGATATTAGCATTCTCAAACCTGTTTTCCCGGTTCCATTCAAACAGATTCCCCTTACTTTCCCGTTCAGGAGGTCTGGCGCCTGCAGAAGCCGGAGGATGACTTTTAACCCAAAACGTGATACGAGAAGAGTTCTTACGGATATCTGTAACTATATACTGGATTTTGTGTATGCCCGGACCGGAAAAGTTGACAATCCCCCGATTGACCACATCTTCGAAGATATCCAGCTTGTTACCGGGGGCAATGTATGATCGAAAGAACCGCTGTTTGTTGCGCACGTTTTGAGGATAATCAAGGATTGCATTGACATACCGTGTATCTGCAAAAGCATATCTCCGGATATTCTGACCAAACACTTTCTTTCCGTCAACACGAAGTTCTATCGATTTTACTCCGCATCTGACGGAAGATCCTTCGTGGTAATCATACGCTTCAATCCCGAAGATGATATCTCCCGATACCATTACCGTATCTTTTGTATTTACAGTGTATGTGTCAACACTGCTTGAAGCCTTCAATGCCTTTGGAATGTCAGAAAAGTCAACCATCCCGGACAGCCCGAAGGGATAAATCTTCACCCACCGGATTTGGGGTGAGATGAAATCTCTGAAAGGAATCCCGAACGACAAAGGATCAAGTGGTTCCTGGGAGTGGGCATCCCGTATCTCAAAATGCAAATGTGGTCCGCCGGAAGAACCGGAATTTCCGGAATATCCGATTACATCTCCTTTTCGGACCTGGATCTTTCCGGCCGGGACCGCCACATCGATAGAAAAGGATTCCATTGAATATTGTTGCGTCCATGTATACATGGCAATATCGCCCTTAAACCGGTCCAGGTGGCCGTAAACGGTTGTATACCCTTCCGGATGGTTGATATAGACTGCTTTCCCAAAACCATATGGGGAGACAAATATCCGGGTAACATATCCATCCGCTGCAGCATAAACCAGTTTGCCCTCTTTTCCACCAGTACGTATGTCTATCCCTGAGTGAAAATGGTTAGGCCTGATCTCCCCGAATGATCCCGACAGTGAGAGAGGATAATCGACAGGTGAGCGGAAAAGATCCTGAGGATAAAAGGTTTGTGAATTTACCGTTGAAGAGATGATCACGAAAAAGAGTAGAATCAATGTAAAGATACCGGATACCGGAAGCCAGATACCAGATACCAGATGCCGGATGACGGATGCCCGATGCCCGATGCCGGATGCCGGATACCCGATTCCAGATGCCGGATACCGGATCTCGGAAACAGGATCCTTTATAAAATGTCTGACACTCAATCTCATAGTTTTAACGATTGTCAATTCCCTACTGCCCACTGCCTACTGCCCACTGCTTACTGCCCACTGCCCACTGCCTACTGCCCACTGCTTACTGCCCACTGCCCACTGCCTACTGTCTATTCTCCATCTTCCAGTGATGTTATTGCTTCAACAAGTTCGCCCATATCTTCAATAACTATGTCGGCATGCTCAAACGGACCGGGCTCCTTTTTGTCGTTGTAAAAAACAGTATGCATGCCTGCCGACTTCGCCCCGGCAATATCTTTATTGTATCGGTCTCCAATCATCACACAATCTTCCGGGGTTACGTTAAGTTTCTCTGAAATAGCCAGAAAAAAACGGGGATCAGGTTTCCCACAGCCCAACTCCTTTGAAGAGAAATATTTTTTAAAATAGTCCTTTGCTCCAATAAGATCCAGTGCTTTGATCATCTCTTCAGTTCCCGAATGAGGGGCATTGGTAGCAATGCACAAAGGATATTGAGCAGATAATTTAATTAACGAGGATTTCGCTCCCGGTACCCAATCTACTTTTTCCCAAAGGTACATCGGGCCCTGAAACGCATAGTCTATCATAATCGTGCCACCCCAGTCAAATATCAGCTGTTTAATCATTCTTGCATCGGGCTGGGAGGTATGAGAATTCTTTTGAGTACGACAACATCTGTTCAGTGAAATCATCCGGATAGGTTACAAGGATATCAACCAGCACATCATCCTGGTACTTCGGGGTCAGTACAGGGTTGATAAAGCCTCCATAAGGAGAGATGTTAAGTGCTTTATAGCGTTCAAGCATTTCGTTATGCAGCTCCTGATCCACCTTTACACCGTATGTCTCAACGAGCTCCTTCCCTGCTTCATAGTTCCCTTCCGATTTGATCTTTTGTATCTTTTTCAGCAGTTCCCCAAACAGATTCCGCAAACCGTCATAATCATTGACCCTGATATAAGTCTTTCCGTCTTTCTCGAAAAGTTCAATGATATTATCATCCTTGCCCTGCTCATAGCACCAGGTAGCAATCAGCTTCCGGTCGCGCATATGTGCCTGTTCTATATTTTTCCCTGGCTGGATGCGTACCAACTGGGTCAGGTAACCATTCCGGATGTAGCTATCATACTCTGATTTCCCAACCTCAAGTGAAGGGATCAGTCCCAATTCAATCAGTTTTGGGTCCATGATGTAGTATAGGGCAAAGAGGTCGGCCCGGGCCTCTTCCAGAGCCGATTGGTAGGTCTTCATTGCGTCAGGACTTGTGCCCGGAAGTAGTTGTCCTGCAGCATGCCCGAGGCACTCATGCATGTCAGTAGTAAGGTTACCTGCCTGGAAGCCAAACTCCCGTTGCCTCTTAATCTCTTCAGGAGATGCGGCGAACTCTTCAAGGAAACCATTCCCTAAAGAAGACTGATTGTATGCATAGGTTATATTCTCCATAGTAACCGATTTGGAGCCATGGTCTTTCCGGATCCAATCAGCGTTTGGAAGGTTGATTCCAATCGGAGTGGTTGGGTCGCAGTCTCCACCAAGCTGCGCCACCGTAATAACTTTGGCAGTCACCCCTTTCACCTCTTTCTTTTTGAATTCAGGGTCAACCGGAGAATTATCCTCGAAATACTGTGCATTATCGGCAATGGTAATGGTGCGTTCAGTTGCTTTTTTATCCTTGAAATTCACCACCGACTCCCATGTTGCTTTCATCGACAGCGGATCACCGTATGTTTCAATAAAGCCATTGATGAAGTCGATATCTGAATTCTGGTCTGCCAGCCAGAGGATGCTGTAATCGTCAAATGCCACCAGATCACCTGTTTTGTAGAACTCGATCAGCTTATCCAGTGCAGCTTTTTGCTCGGGTGTTTCCGTGACAGTTGCTGCTTTCTCCAGCCAGTAAAGAATCTTCTCAATAGCCGGATGGTACATGCCATCCAGTTTCCAAACTATCTCTGTTACCTTTCCCTCCTTCTTAACAAGTTTGGAATTCAATCCGTATGAGATCCGGGTATCTCTCCCTGCTTTGGCATCAGCAATCTTCTTTTGTGTATAAAAATCCTCCACCTCTTTTTGAGTCACTCCGTCGTAAAAGTTGCAGGCCGAAGCTTTAACCACGTCAGTCGCCGGGTCGAGACTGATCCGTTTTGGGGCCACAGTCGGATCGAATATAATCGTCGTGATCTCTTCTGTAAACTCCTCCTGTGTTTGTCCCTCTTTCAAGGGAAGCTGGTCGGCAGGCACACCACTCAGCAGTATTGAAAAATAATCGGTTGAAACTTCCGGATAAAATTTATCGGTGCTGTAGTGGTGATGGATCCCATTGGAGAACCACACCCGTTTCATGTATGTAGCTAAATTATTGAACTCCTCTGTAGTGCGATCCCCCTTGTAATTCTGATAGATAGCCTCCAGGGTTTTTCTTACCAGCAGATTGTTCCTGTAATTCTGGTTTAATGTAATATCCCTTCCACACAATGCAGCCTGTGAGAGGTAATAGACCAGCTCTTTCTGCTTCAGGGTGAGTTCATCCCATCCCGGGATCTGGTACCTGAGAATGCGCAGGTCGGCAAACTGTTCAGTCTGCCATTTAAAATCACCAGCTTCTTCTTTTTTTGTTTCGTTACAGGCTACCATCGTAACAATCATAATCGTGGCAATTAGGTAAATCGTTGTTTTCATAAACCATTTTGTTTTTTATCAAGAGACATTACATCCGGGGTTCGATTCCTTAAATTTTTCGATCCGCCTGGATGAGACCCTTGTATTGAATAATTTTACTGATTTCAGATTTTTCATGTTATTCAGCACATCGATATTGCTGATTTTCGTGTTGTAAATCTCGAACACCTCCATCTTCCTCATATCTCCAAGGTCCTTCAGGTTCTTAATGAGTGTCCCGGAAAGTTTCAGGATCTCCATATTCCGAAGGTTCTCGATTGGCCTCAGATCTTCAACCTGCGTATTCGATGCATCTATTTCAACAAGTCCGGTGAGACCGGACAATGGAGAAAGATCGTTGATCGGGTTTTTGGGAAATCCAAGTCTCTTTAACCCGTTCATCCTGCTGAGTGCTGACAGGGAGGAAACTTTCGTATCTGAAAATCTTAACTCTTCAAGATGTGAGAGAAACACTACCGGTTGCAGGGTGGTAATTGACTGTTCATCCTTGATCACAAGACTCTCAATGTTGGCAATCTGCTGCAACTGGTATTTATCAGGATCCTTCTTAAAATCGATCTTTTCACGAAATATCCCCTGCCACACACCCGGGAGCGATTTCCACCAATTGGTGTTTTCATATGTCTGGCTGATCACCATGCAGCCGGTATTCTTTGACATGAATTCATCGGCTTCCTTCTTCGTAATCCCCGAGTTATCGGCCAGGATCAGTTCCAGCCCCGATAACTGTGTTAGCGGTGAAATATCGGTTACCTGGGTATTATCCAGATCCAGGAAAGTAAGTTTCACCAGTGAGGAAAGGGGCTCAACCGAGGTAATCCCGGTAGATTTTGCATTGAGATAGTTAAGATTAAGCAGATCCTTTAGTGGAACCAGGGATGTAATCGGGGTCAATGAACAATCAAACCACCTCAGACGCGGAAGCTCTGTGAGGGGAGCAAGCGATGTAATTTCTGTCCGCCCATTGATATTCAGGCTGTCGATTGTCATGAGTGCATGCAGTTGCTCACGGGTAGGTGGATCGTTCAGGTTCCGGGAGAGAAAGAAGATTTTCTGCCATTCTGGAGACATCTTATTCCACCACTCTTCCAATTCCGTTGAGGCAAACGTGACGAAAACGCCGGGGTGGTCGATCATAAACTGCACCGCCTTATCTTTCCTGATAAGAGTTTTATCGCAATAGATTTTCCCGAGGGAGGGAAGAGCGGACAATGGTTCAAGGCTATTTACATTTGTGTTGTTGAAGGTCACAGACTTCAGGGCATCCAGGCCCTTAAGTGCATCGAGGGAGGTTACCGGTGTATTCGAGAAATCCAGTAGAGTGAGATTCTTCAGACCAGCCAATGGAGTCAAATCTTTCACTTTGGTTTGGTTCATTTGGAGTTCCCTAAGGTTCGTGAGCTCAGTGAGAGGCGTCAGATCAGAGATTCCCGTGGAACTGATATCAAGCGCCTCCAGGGCCGGATAACTGGCCAGTATGGAGATATTTGTAATTGCTGTGTTGCTCAGGTTCAACTCCTTGATGTAGTTGCAATATTTCAGGGGATCCAGGATGCTCACCCGGGTTTCTGAGATATTCAGTCTCTCCAGTGCATTGAGGTTCCTCAACGGCATCAGGTCGGTAACCTGCGTATTCGAAAGGTTCAGTGATGTCAGACCAGAGAGTTTGGTCAGTGGCTCCAGGTCGGTCACCATCGTATCGCCGGAAAGGTCAAGGGTTTTACTGTCGGCAATCTTCAGAAACAGTCCGTAAATCCGGGAATCTTTGATTGGGATGGGTATGCTATCGACCAAAGCAACGGTATCATTGTAATTTTCTACCTGGCTCAGCATCAATCCGGCATCAATTTTCATCCCCTTCCCAAAGATTTCCTGCCACTCCCGCGATAGGCCATTCCACCAGTTCCTAAGGTCCTCTTTTTCGTTCAGCTTGGTGGTGTAGATGCTAACAATCTTGATCTGCTTCTTGTTATCATCGTAATTGATTTCAATGTAGCGAACCATGTTTGTATTGACCGAGTCGCCGTCGATAGTCACTGCTTTCAGGGATCGGTTGGCTGTAACTTTAAAGAAGGTCTGCCCGGCATGATTGCTCATCACATTCACATCCTGCACCTGGTATTCGAACATGGCACCTTTGAAGAAGAAATCGACATCCGTGAGATAGGCCTGAACATCTTTGTAAAGGGGGACGAGCCGTTTCGTGTCGAGGTCATCTTCTATCTGAACCTCATTGTCCCAAAAAAATTTCTTGTAGCTGACGTTGATGATGGTCTCTTTCTCTTTGACAGAATTTTGGCTATCCGCAAGAAAGTTCAGCGTGCTTTCAAGGAATTTTACAATCTGGTTAGCCTGCTGCCGGTAGACCTCCATCTCCTCTTCGGGGATGGAAGAGGCTGTAGGTTTCTCACCTACTTTCTCGGTTTTGCCGGTACTCTTTTTCTGTGCGAACGCAGAATTTTGAACCAGGCATAGACTGGTTGCTGCCAGGCAGAGGGTTAACAGGTAAAATTTATTTTTCATGGGTATAATTCCTGATGATTTCTTTTTTCTCCTGGTCATTCACTCTGACCATGTTTGATATAAGCCAACCTGAGTTGTTCTGGTAGCGGTTAAAATAGGAGACTTCGAAGTACCAATTGGGAATCTGGAAGAAGTGAAATTTCACATTGTTGGAAGAGACAAACTTCAGGGTTCCTTCCTGATATTCTTTCAGGAAGAGGGCAAGCTGGTCGGGATAATAATCTTTTTCAAGGTAATATCCGATATTGTCGGGGCTGGCAAACATTTTCCGAAGAGTCATAAAGTCCAGTTCATGGCTCATCGGATGTAGAAAATTCTCTCCGCTGATGCTGTCACCCACATGTTTGAAATATTTATTAAATGCGCTGGTATGGACATTTGAGAGCACCCATTTATATCCCAGGCGCTCCTTCTCCAGTTTGAAGTAGAGAATCATGTGGATCGGTTTCCTGTTGTATGTGAAATCTGCGCTTACTTCTGCAAACCAGTTATTGGCATGGAAATCGAGAAACACCGGATTTTTCTTGCTGTTCACCTCAAGGATGAAGACCTCCCTGGCGTCTTTTGTTATCAGCGGACTGGACAGGTCAAAGAGGATATTCAGGTATTTGTTACGCAGTTTCGTAGAGTGAAAGCTGTCATCGGTATCATAGATACGTTTCCCGGTAACATCCTCTTCCCCGTTGAAGCGTCGGAAGAATTGGTTGATCTGTTTAGTTTGAGCATAAAGGATCGACTCATCACTCTGGACACTACCAATCTGACCGGATGAATAGAATGAGCTAATGAGGAGGATAAGGATTACAGGGATTTTCTTCATCTGGTTTCACTTAAGGGTATGAAAAAAGCAGCATGCAGTGTGATGTTGATCCTCTGCATCCTGCATTTTCATAGGAAGTAATTGTTACTTCGAAGTTTCTTTAACCCGGATATCGCCCAGCAGCACATCCCAGAAACCAATCAGGCGGCCTCCGATCTGTGTCTCCTTGCGTTTAACATAGACAGTGATATCCTTTTTGGTGGTGTCTTCATATACCAGCCCTTTTTCTTTGTCATACCCCTGAAAGCGCTGAAAAACCGTTATCACACCCACATAGGTTCCATCGGGCTGCCGTTCCAGATCACTTACATACTGGATCTTATACCAATCGATTACTACACGGTCATAATTCAGTTGCATCAGCCTGTCGAAATATTCCCGGAGCTTGTAATAATGAACTTCCGGACGAGAAAGTGAGGAGACACCCATTTCGCTGCCAGGCATAAAGAGCTCCACAGCGCGTTCGATTACCCGCTGAGCTTCTGACCATGGCGTGTCTTTATTCCCGATGATACTGATATATTTACTCAGGTCGCGGACCTTTTCCAGGGCCAGACTGTCGATTGCCTGTTTTCGTTGCGGGGAGAGGTCGTCGTTTCCCTGTGCAAACAGGCCGACCGACAAGAAGATAAGGCCAACTATTACCATTGTTCTTTTCATGAATCTACTTTTTTATTAAGTCAAGTACTTTAATTTTTCCTGCATCATCCAGCTCATATGAATCCAGGTTGTTCCTGTTCTCTTTCTGATCTTTCAGAAAATTCAGGTAATCCTGGATCGTGGTAGGTTTGTCGTAATCGACAATCGATCCCTCCCGGCTAATGATTATCAGCACCGGGACATCAGGAGCAGAGAAATAGTTGAGAACAGCATCAATCCTGCTGTTCGCCATACTGGTGTTTCCTGCTTTGGATGCATCAACAATAGACTGGAATATGCTTTCAATTTTATCTTTCAGTTTCATCTCCATAGTATTGTAGCCTCTCATCTCACCAATTTTTTTCTCCAGGCGCTCGAGGAGCTCGTCAATCTCCGTATTCCCCAGGTTTAACGCCTTGATCTTGTTCATCTCATCTTCAAGCTGATCGGCAGATAGGTTTTGCTTGTTGACCAGCAGGTCGAAGAGTTTGTTTCGCGCCGCCGCTACCTTCGCCTGATTGTCTTTCTCAAAAGCTGCATATGCTTTCTTGGTAACCTGCTGGGCTTTCAATATCAGGTCATTAAGCTTTTCATCGCCAAAATTTTTATTAATTGCCTCGGCGATAAGAGCCTCCTGGTCTTCCAGGGACAGGGTGGTAGTTCCGTTGATGATCTCTTTCATCTTTTTCTTATACATCTCGATCTGCGCTTTCTTCTCCTTATTTGTCAGCTTCCCTGAAGACTTACAGGAATCGAAACTCATAGCGACAACAGCAATGAGTGTAATGACAACAAAATGCTGCCAGTTAACGAATTTCAATCTATTTACAATTTTTGTCATGGTTCAGGTTATTATGATTTGTAAAACGGGAATTTCACCACTTTTGCTTTCAGGGCTTTATCCCTGATTTTTATAAAAATCTCACTTCCTTCTTTTGTCATGGCTCCGGGAACATATCCCATTCCAATCGCTTTCTTTACGGCCGGCCCCATCGTTCCACTGGTAACCACTCCAATCTGCTGATTCTGTGCATCCACAATCTCGTAGTCGTGTCGTGGAATTCCCCTGTCTACCATCTCAAATCCAATTAGTCTTCGCGACACTCCTTCCCTCTTCTGAACTAATAACGCAGCCTTATTGATAAAATTTTTCTCCTCTGTGAATTTTGTGATCCATCCTAATCCGGCTTCCAGGGGTGAAGTGGTATCGTTGATGTCATTTCCATAGAGGCAGAAACCCATCTCGAGGCGTAATGTATCCCGGGCAGCCAACCCTATTGGCCTGATGCAAAATTCGGCACCGGCTTCCATAACGGCTTTCCAAATCCGGGGGCCATCTGCATTAGCCATGTAGATCTCACAGCCTCCCGATCCGGTATAACCGGTTGTGGAAAGGATCACATCCTTTACACCTGCAAAATTCACCTTCTTAAATGTGTAATAGTCCATGTCGAGGATGGGGGTATCGGTCAGCTTTTGCATGGCTTCCAACGCTTTGGGCCCCTGAATCGCGAGTTGGGCTATCTCATCGGAGGCATTGTATAGTTCAGCCCCCATCTTGTTTTGTTTGTTGCACCAGGCCCAATCCTTATCAATATTTGCCGCATTGACCACCAGAAGGTAGGTCTCTTCGTTGATCCGGTAGACTAACAGGTCGTCCACAATGCCTCCGTTTTCATTGGGGAAGCAAGAGTACTGAACTTTCCCGTCGACCAGCTTCGAAGCGTCGTTAGAGGTAACCCACTGAACAAACTCCAGTGCTTGCGGCCCTTTCACCCAGAACTCTCCCATATGCGACACGTCGAACACGCCAACACTATTGCGAACGGTTTCGTGTTCAACATTTATTCCTTCATATTGTACCGGCATATTATAGCCGGCAAAAGGGACCATCTTAGCTCCAAGCTCCTCATGAAATTTAGTAAATGCAGTATATTTCATATGATAATAATTTGTTGAGACGGTTTTCCCGGAAAACGCTGCAAAAGTAGAAAAAATAATCAGGCATAATACCGATGTTCATATTATAATAATAACTTTGTCGGTCATGATAAACCTCCGACAAAACACTCCCCGTTGGCTGATCTTACTGATCGATACAGTGATCGTTTTCACATCTGTGATACTCGCCTATCTGTTACGATTCAACTTTGATATTCCTCCACAAGAGTTGGATCCCCTCCCCCAGATCCTTGCTTACATGGTGGCTATCCGTATCATCTCCTTTCTGATCACAAAATCGTATGCAGGATTTGTCCGGCATACCAGCACTGCCGATGCCCTCCGGGTACTTTTCACCCTTCTTGCCGGCAGTATTTGGTTTGGAATGACCAACATGGGAACATATTTCTACAACGGGACCTTTTTCATACCATTCTCAATCATCATCATCGATCTGTTAGCCAGCACTTTCGGCATGATATCCTTCCGAATGATGGTGAAAGTTGCTTTCCTGGAGTTTCAGAATCCACTCCGGTCAAAGGTCAATGTGATCATTTATGGAGCCGGGGAGGGTGGAATTACTGCAAAACGAGTTCTGGGCAGGGATGCCGGAACAAAATTTAAAGTACTGGCGTTCATCGATGATGATTTGACGAAATCCGGGAAAAAACTGGAAGGGATTGACATTATTGGACCCGACAAGCTGGAAAAACTCCTGCAAACCAACACGATTGCTCAGGTAATCCTATCCATCCAACGATTTGATCCGGTTAAACGCGAGCAATTGGTTGATCTTTGCCTGAGTTATAATACCAAGGTCCTCACTGTTCCACCAATGATCAGATGGATTAACGGAGAGTTGAGTTTCAAGCAAATCCGGAAGATAAACATCGAAGAGCTGCTGGAGCGGGATGAGATTCACCTCGCCGATGAGATGATCTCCAGGGAAGTCACAGGGAAAGTAATTATGGTGACTGGTGCATCCGGCTCAATAGGCAGTGAGATCGTACGACAACTTGTAAGGTTTCATCCAAAAAAGCTGATTCTGATTGACCAGGCTGAAACCCCGCTCCATTATCTCGAACTGGAATGGATGAACAATTTTCCTGGGACTGAAGTTGATTTCATTCTGGGAAACATCACGAACATGTCAAGAATGACCAGTGTGTTTGAAGTGTCTAAACCGGATGTGGTATACCATGCTGCGGCCTACAAACATGTTCCAATGATGGAGGCCAACCCGGTGGAGGCGGTGCTGACCAACGTATTGGGGACCAGGATGGTGGCTGATTTGTCTATTTTATATGGTGTGAAAAAATTCATCATGATCTCCACGGATAAGGCGGTGAATCCTACTTCAGTGATGGGTGCCACGAAACGGATGGCAGAGATTTACATCCAGTCGCTCGAAAAGAATAGCCCTACAAAGTTCCTCACCACCCGTTTTGGCAACGTCCTGGGATCGAATGGTTCGGTTATTCCCCTCTTCCGCAGCCAGATCGAAAGTGGAGGCCCCATCACGATAACCCATCCGGAGATCACCCGTTTTTTCATGACTATCACCGAAGCCTGTCGTCTTGTTTTGGAAGCCGGAGCCTTAGGAAAGGGCGGAGAGATCTATATCTTCGACATGGGTAAATCGGTTAAGATACTGGATCTGGCAAAGAAAATGATCCAACTTTCAGGCCTCACCCTAGGGAAGGATATTCAAATCAGGTATGTTGGTCTTCGTCCTGGAGAAAAACTGTACGAAGAGTTGTTAAACAAAGAGGAGAACACATTGCCTACACATCATGAGCGGATTCTGATAGCCAGGGTAAGGGAGTATGATCCTGGCACAGTCCAGTCTCAAACCAATGAACTGATTGCTATGACCTCCACACACTCTGTCAGGGATCTGGTGAAGAAGCTGAAGGAGGTCATTCCCGAGTACCGGAGTCAGAATTCGGTGTACGAGGAGCTGGATAATCCTTTATGACTCCTCCCCTTTCATTCCAATACGGGCGGGTTTGGAACCCGCCCTTACCTGGAGTGTTTTCACGGGCGGGTTTGGAACCCGCCCTTACCTGGGTGTTTTCACGGGCGGGTTTGGAACCCGCCCTTACCTGGGTGTTTTCACGGGCGG
>CALCGJ010000282.1 GCA_937900965.1 uncultured Bacteroidota bacterium
ATTGACACAAAGGTCCTGCAGTCCGGTGATGAATGGGACCGGAACAGAAACGACTGTTACGTCATATTGGAAAGCTGTGGGTGCAGTACATCCGTTCGCATCCACATAGTTTACCTTCACCCACCTGGAGCCTCCAGATCCTGCGGCATTCCAGGTCACACTCACTAAACTGTCAGTGGCCGCTCCATTAATCGTTCCTCCTGTTGAAACAGTCCAGGTATAACCTGTCATATTCTTTTCAGTACGATAGGTATTGGTCGTACTTAAACAAACGGTATCGGGTCCGGATATGGTGGGCAGAGGAAGAGCATTCACCGTCACATTGTATTGTGTTGGTGTGACAGGCGTACAGCCGGATGTATCAGTATAGCTTACATTCACCCATCGGGTTGAGCCGGAGCCAACGCTGTCCCATGTTACTGTCACAACGCTGTCGGTTGCAGTTCCGTTAATTGTTGCGCCGGAAGAGATAGTCCAGAGATAACCTGTTTTAGCAGTCTCTGTATGATACGTTGTAGCTGAGTTTACACAAAGAGTTTGGATACCGGTAATTGTTGGAACAGGTGGTGTATTGACGGAAACAAAGTATTGGGTTGGTAATAATGGCGCACAACCGTTTGCATTCGCATAAATGGCCTTGACCCACCTGTCTGTACCGGATCCTGCTATATTCCAGGCCACGATAACTATACTGTCGGAAGCGGTTCCTACTATCATACCTCCCGTTGATACGGTCCAGAAGTAACCTGACATATTCTTTTCTGTACGGTAATTAACCGTATCGTTCAAACACACTTCGGCGGGGCCCGAAACAGTGGGAACCGGGTGGGTACTTACAATGACACCCGCAATAGTTGGATTTGATGCTTTACAGCTGTTTAAATTCGTATAGTTCACTCCAACAGTCTGCGATCCTGCAACGTTCCATAGAACCGTGATTGCATTGGTTCCCGCACCACTGGTGATCGTCCCACCGGAGGAGACAGTCCAGGCATAGGCTGTCATTCCTGATTCAGTTACATAGGATGCTGAACTGCCAACGCAAACTCCGGTATAACCCGGGCTTATATGAACAAGGTCCAGGTAACAATCATTGCCAAATTCAGAGGTAAACCTGAATGCTATATAGAGTGTTGCCTGTCCGGCTGCACTTGCCGGGAGGGCAAGTGTTTTAACTTTCCATCCGGGAACTGCATTGTATCTGGAATAGGTCCCGGCTGAATTCCATGTTGTTCCATCAACTGACCATTCGACCTCCATGCGATCGTTGGCAGAAGAATATTCGGAGCTTTCGAGCCATGCAAAGTCAACATTTACATTGCTGTAACCGACTGTGGAAACAGGAGCGAGGCGTTTCAGCCGCATTACTCCATTGCCGAAATCAAAGGAATTAAACCGTACCATATAGGTACCGTCATATGCAGTATACCCAGACGGATGACTGGTAGCGGAGACAAAGGTAACCGTGTTATTAGGAGCAATTGTTTCCAGAACCCAGTTTGGAGGAATTGAGCCCCCGTTTTCAAAACTCTCGGTCAATAAGGGGGTCGAAGAGATGGTTGGGACCGGTAACGAATCAACAGTGACATCATATTGAGTCGGACTGGCTGCAGAGCAGCCGGTAGGATCGGAGTAGGTGACTGTCACAAACCGTGTACCGCCTGAGCCTGCTAAATTCCAGTTAACATTGACAACACTGTCGGTGGCGGAGCCAATGATTGAACCTCCGGCCGAAATGGTCCATAAGTAATTAACCATACCTGTTTGTGTATGATAAGTGGCAGGGGAATTCATACAAATATTTTGGGGCCCGGTGATCGTTGGAACCGGGGCAAAATAGACTGTGACATCGTACTGAGCAGGAGTGGCTGCCGGGCAACTGAATGAATTTGTGTAGGTTACCCTAACCCAGCGGGTGCCTCCTGATCCAACAGTGTTCCAGGTAACACTAACTGTGCTGTCGGTTGAAGTTCCGTTAATAATCCCTCCCGTTGATATCGTCCACAGGTAACCAGTCATGTTCTTTTCGGTTCGATATGTAACCGTAGAATTAACGCATGCGCTAACCGGCCCGCTGATCGTTGGAACCGGTACAGGATTAACCGTTACACCCAAATGGGTCGGTAAAACTGCCGTACATCCATTTGTATCCAGGTAGTTAACTTTCACCCAGCGGCTGGTATCAGCCCCTACACTGTCCCAGGTTACACTGACCAGGCTGTCAACAGCCGTTCCATTGATAAGTCCTCCCGTTGAAACGGTCCATATGTAACCTGTCTTGTTTTTCTCGGTGCGATATGTTGTCGTCGTATTAACACAAACTGTTGTCAGTCCGCTGATGGTCGGTACCGGTAATGGATGCACCGTCACATTATATTGCGTGGCACCGGCTGCTGTACATCCGTTAGCATTGATATAGTTCACCCGTACCCATCGAATGCCTCCTGATCCGGCACTGTTCCAGGTCACACTTACCAGGCTGTCGGCAGCAGTTCCATTGATTGTACCACCGGTTGAAACGGTCCAGGTGTAGCCTGTCATGCTCTTTTCGGTGCGATAGGTAACCGTGCTGTTCAGACAAACCGTATCAAGTCCGGTAATCGTTGGAACAGGAAGAGGATTCACCGTTACAACGTACTGAGTGGGAGTGAGAGGCACACATCCGGATGTATCGGTATAGGTCACCTTTACCCATCGGTTGGAACCTGAGCTGATGGTGTCCCAGGTTACGCTAACTACACTGTCGGTAGCTGTTCCGTTGATCGTTGCTCCTGAAGAGACGGTCCAGAGGTAACCGGTTTTGCTTTTCTCTGTATGGTAGGTTGTGGTTGTATTCAGACAGAGTGTTTGAGTACCTGTAATCGTTGGAACCGGTAACGAATTGACCGTGACATCGTATTGGGTTGGAGTAGCTGCCGGGCAGCCGTTTGCATCTGCATAGCTCACTTTAACCCATCGGGTGGAACCTGAGCCTGAAATAGTCCAGACGACACTCACGATACTATCATTCGTTACACCAATGACAATCCCGCCTGTTGAAACATTCCAGAAGTAATCTGTCATACCCGCCTGTGTATGATAAATAACCGTATCGTTCAGGCAGACGCTATTGGATCCTGTGATGACGGGTACCGGTAATGCATTGACCGTGACAGCCATAGCAGTTGGATTAGTTGCTTTGCAACCATCAGTATTCGTATAATTCACCCCCACCGACTTAGATCCCGACGTGCTCCATTGAACCGTAATTTCATTGGTTCCCGATCCGCTGGTGATCGAACCACCGGTTGAGACCGTCCAGGTATAAGCAGTCATCCCCGGTTCGGTTACATAGGAAGCGGAAGTACCGATACATACTGCTGAATTACTTGGACTCAAATGGACCAGGTCGAGGTAACAGTCATTGCCAAATTCTGATGTAAACTTAAAGGCAATATAAACGGTTGCCTGTCCTGCTGCTTCCGGAGGAAGGGCCTGGGTTTTAACCTTCCAGCCCTGGACTGCATTGTAACGTGAAAATGTGCCGGCTGTATTCCAGGTTGTCCCATCCAACGACCATTCAACCTCTACGCGATCGTTTGAAGAGGAATAGGCGGAACTTTCCAGCCAGGCAAAATCAACACTTACGTTGCTGTAACCAAGGGTGGAAACCGGAGCAAAGCGTTTCAGCCGCATCACTCCATTGCCGAAATCAAAGGAATTAAACCGTACCATATAGGTACCATTGTAAGCTGTAAATCCGCCCGGATGACTGGTTGTGGTAACAAAGGTTACCGTATTGTTTGGTGTAATCGTTTCAACGATCCAGTTCGCCGGGACTGAACCCCCGTTTTCAAAATTCTCTGTCAGTAAAGGTGAGGATGAAATAGTTGGAACCGGTAACGAATCAACGGTGACATCATATTGAGTCGGAGTGGCTGCAGAGCAGCCGGTTGGATCGGAATAGGTAACTGTCACATACCTGGTGCCGCCAGTGCCGACTGAGTTCCAGGTAACATTCACCGTGCTGTCTGTAGAACTTCCATTGATAGTGCCCCCAGTTGAAACTGTCCACACATAAGCCGTCATGCTTGTTTCTGTATGATAAACCTCTGTTGAGTTTACACAAACATTTTGGGGGCCGGTGATTGTGGGTACCGGAGCAAGATAGACAGTGACATCGTATTGAGTCGGAGTGGCCGCCGGGCAACTAAATGAATTTGTGTAGGTTACCTTAACCCAACGGGTACCTCCTGATCCAACAGTGTTCCAGGTAACACTTACTGTGCTGTCGGTTGAAGTTCCGTTAATAATCCCTCCTGTTGAGATGGTCCACTGGTATCCGGTCATGTTATTTTCGGTGCGATAGGTAACCGTAGAATTAACGCATACGCTAACCGGCCCGCTGATCGTTGGAACCGGTACAGGATTAACCGTTACACCCAAATGGGTCGGTAAAACTGCCGTACATCCATTTGTATCCAGGTAGTTAACTTTCACCCAGCGGCTGGTATCAGCCCCTACACTGTCCCAGGTTACACTGACCAGGCTGTCAACAGCCGTTCCATTGATAAGTCCTCCCGTTGAAACGGTCCATATGTAACCTGTCTTGTTTTTCTCGGTGCGATATGTTGTCGTCGTATTAACACAAACTGTTGTCAGTCCGCTGATGGTCGGTACCGGTAATGGATGCACCGTCACATTATATTGCGTGGCACCGGCTGCTGTACATCCGTTAGCATTGATATAGTTCACCCGTACCCATCGAATGCCTCCTGATCCGGCACTGTTCCAGGTCACACTTACCAGGCTGTCGGCAGCAGTTCCATTGATTGTACCACCGGTTGAAACGGTCCAGGTGTAGCCTGTCATGCTCTTTTCGGTGCGATAGGTAACCGTGCTGTTCAGACAAACCGTATCAAGTCCGGTAATCGTTGGAACAGGAAGAGGATTCACCGTTACGATAAATTGAGTAGGTGTAAGTGGTATACAGCCGGATGTATTCGTATAGGTCACCTTCACCCAGCGGTTGGAACCCGTGCTAATAGTGTCCCATGTAATGCTCACCACACTGTCGGTAGCTGTTCCGTTGATCGTTGCTCCGGAGGAGACAGTCCAGAGATACCCTAACATGTTTTTCTCTGTATGATATGTTGTGGTCGTATTGAGGCAGAGGATCTGCGTGCCGGTAATTGTTGGAACCGGTAACGCATTGACCGTGACATCATATTGTGTCGGAGTGGCGGCGGGGCATCCGTTTGCATCAGCATAGCTGGCCTTGACCCAACGGGTAGATCCTGATCCTGCTATCGTCCAGACAACGCTCACCACACTGTCGGCTGATGTTCCGATAATCATACCACCGGTAGAAACGGTCCATGAGTAAGCAGTCATACCTGTCTGAGTATGATAAATAACTGTATCGTTCAGGCAGACGTTGTTGGATCCGGTAATTACCGGTACAGGTAATGAATTAACCGTGACAGCCATAGTTGTTGGATTGGTTGCTTTACAACCATCAGCGTTAGTATAGTTCACACCAACAGTTTTGGATCCTGCTGTGCTCCATTGAACTGTGATTTCATAGGTTCCGGATCCACTGGTAATTGTACCTCCGGAAGAGATTGACCAGGTATATCCTGACATCCCCGATTCGGTTACATAGGAGGCGGAAGTACCTATACATACTGCTGAATTACTGGGACTTAGATGTACCAGGTCAAGGTAACAGTCATTGCCAAATTCTGAGGTAAACTTAAAGGCAATATAAACGGTTGCCTGGCCTGCTGCTTCCGGAGGAAGAGCCTGCGTTTTGACCTTCCAGCCCTGGACTGCATTGTAGCGGGAAAAAGTGCCGGCTATATTCCAGGTTGTCCCATCCAGCGACCATTCAACCTCCACACGATCGTTAGCAGACGAATAGGCTGAACTTTCCAGCCATGCGAAATCGACACTTACATTGCTATACCCGAGAGTGGAAACCGGGGCGAACCGTTTCAGCCGCATTACACCATTGCCGGCAATGTACGAATCAAACCGCACCATGTAGGTGCCGCTGTAAGCTGAATATCCGGAAGGATAGCTTGTCGTGTTGACGAAGGTGATGTTATTATTCGGGGTAATGGTTTCAATGACCCAATTCGCAGGGATTGAACCTCCGTTTTCAAAACTCTCAGTCATTAGCGGGGAAGACGAGATTGTCGGAACCGGTAACGCAGCAACGCTGACATCATATTGTGTAGGGGAGATTGCTGAGCAACCTGTTGGATCAGTGTATGTGACTGTTACATAACGAGTGCCACCTGAGCCGACTGAGTTCCAGGTAACATTAACGGTGCTGTCTGTTGAGCTTCCATTGATAGTTGCTCCTGTTGAGACAGTCCACACATAAGCAGTCATGTTCTTTTCGGTACGGTAGATTTCCGAAGTATTGATACATACATTCTGCGAACCGGTGATGATGGGTACAGGATTAACATAAACCGTAACAGGATATTCTGTTGGTGCTGCAGCCTGACAATTGAATGTGTTTGTATATGTTACCCTGACCCACCGCGTTCCGCCAGAGCCTATTGTGGTCCAGGTAACGCTGAGGGCGCTGTCCGTAGCTGTTCCGTTAATCATACCTCCCGTTGAAATGGTCCATAAATAGCCTGTCATGTTCTTTTCGGTACGGTAGGTGACCGTAGAATTTACACATGCCGTTGCAGGGCCGGTGATCGTTGGTACCGGCACAGGATTAACTGTAACTCCCAACTGAGTTGGCGATGCTGCAGTACAACCATTTGTATCCACGTAGTTTACCTGCACCCAGCGGGTACTGGCTGATCCAACGCTGTCCCAGGTTACACTGACCAGGCTGTCGACTGCCGTTCCATTAATCGTACCGCCAGAGGAGGTAGTCCAGGAATAACCGGTCATCCCTTTTTGTGTGCGATATGTTGTCGTTGTGGTTACGCAAAGAGATGTCAGTCCGCTGATAGTAGGTGCCGGCAATAGATTCACCGTCACGTTATATTGTGTAACACTGGCTGCTGTGCAACCGTTCGCATCCACATAGTTCACCCTGACCCAGCGACTCCCTCCTGAACCTGAACTGTTCCAGGTCACACTCACTAAACTGTCGGTTGCTGTCCCATTGATCGCTCCACCGGTTGAAACGGTCCATATGTAACCTGTCATATTCTTCTGGGTACGATAGGTAACCGTGCTGTTCAGACAAACCGTATCGGATCCGGAAATCGTTGGAACGGGAAGTGGGTTCACCGTTACAATGAATTGTGTCGGTGTAAGAGGGATACAACCGGATGCATCAGTATAGGTCACTTTCACCCAGCGATTGGAACCTGTGCTGATGGTGTCCCATGTCACACTCACTACACTGTCGGTGGCAGTGCCGTTGATCGTGGCACCCGATGAGACAGCCCAGAGATACCCTGTTTTATTCGTCTCGGTATGATACGTGGCGGTCGTATTCAGGCAGAGGATCTGGGTGCCGGTAATTGTTGGAACCGGTAACACATTTACCGTGACATCGTATTGAGTAGGAGTGGCTGGAGGACATCCGTTAGCATCGGCATAGCTCACTTTGACCCAACGGGTTGAGCCTGAACCTGCGGTAGTCCAGTTTACGCTGACAATACTGTCAATAGCTGTTCCGATAATCATGCCTCCGGTAGAGGCAGTCCATGAATAATCTGTCATACCCGTTTGAGTATGATAAATAACTGTATCGTTCAGGCAAACATTATTGGACCCGGTGATGACGGGTACCGGCAAAGCATTAACTGTAACAGCAGTAATAGTTGGATTTGAGGCTTTACAACTATTAGAATTCGTATAGTTTACGGCCACGGTGTTTGATCCGGCTGTATTCCAAAGAACTGTTATCGTATTGGTTCCCGATCCACTGGTGACTGTACCGCCTGAAGAAACTGTCCAGGCGTATGCGGTCATTCCTGCTTCAGTCGCATAAGTTGCATACGTACCTGCACAAACCGAAGTATTGCTAACAGTAACATGAGCCAGGTCAAGGTAGCAGTCATCCCCAAACTCAGAGGTAAACTTAAAAGCAATATACAGGGTCGAAAGTCCGGCGGCAGCGGCAGGAAGTGCCTGCGTTTTAACTTTCCAGCCCTGGACTGCATTGTAGCGTGAAAATGTGCCGGCTGTATTCCAGTTCGTTCCGTCTGCGGACCATTCAACCTCAACGCGATCATTTTCAGTGGAATATGAGGAACTTTCCAGCCAGGCGAAGTCGACACTCACATTGCTGAAGCCGTTTGTGGAGACTGGTGTTGTTCTCTTAAGCCTGATAACGCCATTGTCGGCTTCATAGGAGTTAAACCGCACCATAAAGGTGCCGTTATACGCACTATAGCTTATCGGATGAGTTGAAGCGCTGACAAAGGTAACTGTGTTGTTCGCGGTGATTGTTTCAAGGCTCCAGTTTGATGGAATTGAGCCTCCGTTTTCAAAGCTCTCGGTAAGTAATGCAGGAGAGGATATGGTTGGCACCGGCAATGGATAGACGGTGACAGGGTAAACAGTCGCAGATGATGCAGTATCACCGACCGAGTTTTCGTAATTCACACTTACACTTTGCGGTCCGGCGGTATTCCAGGTAACTACTATTGTATCACTTGTGGAGGTTCCTCCTGCAGTTTTCGTTCCTCCGGCAGAAACTGTCCACGCATAATTTGATTTCCCCGATTGGGTTACGTAAGTATTATCTTCGGTTCCTGCGCATGCTGTTGAAGGACCAGTAATGGAGGGTGTGGGAACAAGGTCGAAAGTCCTGTCAATTCCTGTGGAAGTCCCGTTACTTGATTCTCCCCTTATCCTGAAGTGATATAGTGTATTCGGAGTTAATCCGCTGAGCGAGGCATCAACCGATGTAACAATCGTGCCCGTCACAGTTCCGGGAACTGCTGATACTGAGGTACCGTAAAGAACTGTTGTTCCGTAATCAAAGTAAACTGTGGTTGTATATGTGCCGGCATTGACAGTTCCGTTTAAGGTTGCACCTGAAGCTGTAACCGATGTAGCAGGTAGAGTTAAACAAGTTTGCGATACAAGCTCCTGTTCTCCAACAAAATAGAAAAAAAGGAAAAACAGAGTCGGGATGACTTTTAGTAAATATCTCATCGTATTATGGGGTTTCAAAATTATATTGCAAGGTACCATGAAAATGGCAGCAAGGCGAACGATTATCCATAATAATATTACAAATTATCAACATAATTTCCACATTCGTTATCCCGTTTTTTCTACCTTTGTACAGGTCCCTAAAAACAAGTCCATCATGAAAAAGTATTTGCTCCTCCTGCTGATCCCGGTATTTTTTTCTTGCGGTCGTCAGGCAAAAAAACAGGCAGAAGAGTTACAAACACGTAACGATAGCCTGATGACACAGGCTTTACAAAAAGATGAAGCCATTACCGACTTCATTTCGTCCATCAACGATATCCAGAGTACGTTGGATACGATCAAGATGAAAGAGAACATCATCTCCCTGAGTACTGATCGCGGAGGTGAATTGAAAGTCTCGGCCAGAGAACAGATCAAAAGCGATATCCAGATGATCTATTCCCTGATGCAGAAAAACAGGGAGACCCTGAACGCCCTTCAGAGGAAAATTAAAAATTCAAATCTCCAGGTTGGAGAGCTGCAGAAACTTGTCGACAGGGTGAATAAGGAGATCACGCTGAAAAATGCTGCAATCGAGGAACTTCGTGAGAAACTTGCCCGGATGAACATCAACATTGAAGCAGCTAACCTGAAGATCGATGATCTCTCACAAACCGTGAAGGTTCAGTCGGATAAAATTTCAAATCAAACGCAGACCATTGACCAGCAGACAACCGCCCTAAATACCGCCTGGTATATCATTGGCACAGCCAAAGACCTGAAAGAAAAAGAGGTGGTTAAAGGCAGTATACTGAAGGGTAAAGTGCTGCTCGACGATTTCAACAAGAGTGGCTTTACCCGTATCGACATCCGTAAGACAACGGAGATCCCGATACTGAGTAAAAAAGCTGAAGTACTCTCTACGCACCCAACCTCCTCTTACAAACTTACCGGCGATAAGAAACTGGTGCAGGCATTGGAGATAACAGATCCGAAAACTTTCTGGAGTGTGACCAAGTACCTGGTCATTGTGACGGATTAGATGCTGGATCCTGGATCCTGGTTGCTAGATGCTGGATCCTGGATGCTGGTTGCCGGATACTCCCCTCCCTTGTTGGGGAGGGGTTGGGGTGGGGTGATTTCCTGAATAAATGAACGATATGCTAAGATTTTTTAGTGCACTATTTTTTCTTCTTTTCCTTTTTTCTTCTGGTTATGGTCAAAAAGGAAAACAACAGCTGAAAGTTGTGTTTTATAATGTCGAGAATCTATTCGACACGATTGACGACAAGCATAAGAACGACAATGAATTCCTTCCCGGATCAGAAAAAGAGTGGGGCAGTGAGCGTTATCAGCAAAAAATAGCCAACCTGGGAAAGGTTCTTATTGCGATTGACCGCCTGGAATTACCTGCAATCATAGGCTTTGCCGAGGTGGAGAACCGCGAGGTACTGGAGGATCTGGTCCGGTTGACTCCCCTTCAACAAGCTCCCTACCAGGTTATCCTTGAAGAGGGTTCAGACCCGAGGGGAATTGATGTAGCTTTGATATTCAGAACAGATAAGCTGACCTACCTCTCACATCGGGCGATTGCTGCATCTAAAAAATTCTACACACGGAATATCCTTTATGTTAAACTGCTTGGGCCCGCCGGGGATACTTTGCATCTATTTGTAAATCACTGGAAATCCCGTTCAGGAGGAGCAGAGAAAACCGAGCCCAAACGGATTGAGAATGCAACTCTCCTGCGTGAAGTGGTTGACTCACTGTTTGCCCGGGATCTTTCAACCCGGATCCTTATCATGGGAGACCTCAACGACGAGCCATCCGATAAGAGTGTCTCTCTTGCACTTGAAGCGTTACCAGTGGTAAAAAAACCGGCTTCAGGGGAGTTGTATAACCTTTTTTATCACTCCTTTGAGGAGGGAAACGGGACCTTGTGGTACCGCGACTGGGATCTTTTTGATCAAATCATCGTTTCGGGGAACCTGCTAACTAAAAAGAGAGGTAACATTCCTGTAATCAGGCCTCCGGAAGGTCACATTTTCAATGAAGCCTGGATTTTGGAGTCATACGACGGTAAGGAACCTGTCCCTCTCCGCAGCTATAAATACAAACGGGGATACCTTGGCGGATACAGTGATCACCTGCCGGTTTATATCACACTACAGTATTGATCCTTAAAAATTATTTTGAATAGTCAACCTCTTTGATCAGGTTTCCGGCCTGATCGAAAAACTTCCAGATCCCGGTCCGCTCATTATCCTTGTACCAGGCTTCGTATCGCAGACGTCCGTTGTCAAAATAGGTTAACCGTTTACCGTCGTTTTTGCCCTTTTTGTAAGACCCTTCACTCCACACATTACCGTTTTCGTAGTAGTAGGTCCAGAACCCATCGCGTTCCCCCTCTTTGTATGCACCCGTCATCTCAACCTGCCCGTTTGAATAGTAAAAGGTCTCTTTCAGCAATACCTTTTTCTGTCCCGAACCCCGATACTCGCATTCGCGCCGGGGGGTGCCATCCGGAAAGGTCTCTTCTGCCACTTTATGCCTTGGGGAACAGGATATTATCAACATAAACAGAAAGAGGGGGATCACCAGTTTTCGGGTGATGTCTGAGTGATCCTGCATGAAAATGTGTGCTCTATTCATCATGAAATGACAGTCGTTGTCCCTTGCGTGTTTCATCGAAATTTCCCTGGTGATATGCCAGGTGACCGTTTACCCAGGTGGATTCTACAGAAGACTGGAAGGTATCTCCCTCGAAGGGAGACCAACCGCACTTGTACAATATATTTTCGGGTGTTACCTTCCATGGAGCCTGCAGGTCAACCAGTACGAGATCGGCAAAATACTCCTCACGGATATAGCCTCGTTTTTCGATGTGAAAGAGGTCGGCCGGGTTATGTGCCATCTTCTGTACAACCATCTCCAGCGGGATCTTCCCCTGAAGGTGCAATTCGAGCATGGCTACGAGGCTATGTTGGATAAGAGGGCCTCCTGACGGGCAGGAGAAATAGGGATTGGACTTCTCTTCCAAAAGATGAGGTGCATGGTCGGTAGCTACCAGGTCGATAGTCCCATTGAGAAGCCCTGCCATTAATGCCAGTTGATCCTCTTTTGTTTTGATGGCCGGATTCCACTTGATCTTAGCGCCTAACCGGGGATAGTCCTCATCATTAAACCAGAGATGGTGAACACAAACTTCTCCTGTAATTTTTTTCTCGTGAAGCGGCATCCCGTGGTCAAGTAACGGTAACTCCAAAGCGGTGGACAGGTGAAGAATATGAAGCCGGGACCCGCATTCCCGTGCAAGTTTGACGGCCCGTTCCGATGAGCGATAACAGGCTTCAGCCGACCTGATGAGGGGGTGAGCTTCCATGGGAACATCCTCTCCGTATCGCTCTCTGAACAAACGGATATTTGCCTGAATGATCTCCTCATCTTCCGAATGGATAGCTATCAATACCGGGCTTTGAGAAAATATTCCCTCGAGTGCACTCCGCTGGTCAACCAGCATGTTTCCGGTCGATGCACCCAGGAAGACTTTTACGCCGCATACTTTACGGGGATCAATATTCCGCAATTCTTCAAGATTATCGTTGGTGGCTCCGAAGAAAAAAGTGTAGTTAGCCAGGGATTTTTCTGCAGCAATGTCAAATTTCTCTTCCAGAAGCTTCAGGGTAGTTGTTTTCGGGTTGGTGTTCGGCATATCCATGAAGGATGTCACACCACCGGCAACGGCGGCCCTGCTTTCGGTATAGAGATCCCCTTTGGCTGTAAGCCCCGGGTCGCGGAAATGGACCTGGTCGTCGATGATGCCGGGGAGGAGGTATTTGCCAGTGGCATCTATGATCTGGATCCTCGATCCTGGATCCTGGATCCTGGTTGTTGGTTGCTGGTTGTTGGTTGTTGGTTGCTCGTTGCTGGTTGCTGGTTGCTCGTTGCTGGTTGCTGGTCGCTGATTATGGGATAGTGGATCTTGCTCTCCTTGCTTTGCCCGGTACCCGCCGCCATGTGCCCTGTGCCCTGTGCCCTGTGCGTTACCCCCATCATAAGAGGTCACTTTAACGATCCTGTCACCCTCAACAAGCACATCACCCCTGAAGATATTGCCTTCGTTGACAATAGTTGCATTCTGAATCAGAAATCCCAGCATATCACCCATTCTTTCTCTGATATTTATGAAAGATGCTTTTCCATCTGAGTTTGATCACACCCAGGATAGCCTCCTTGAAGATCCCCTTGCTCATTTTAGATGTTCCTAGAGTTCGGTCGGTAAAGATGATCGGGATTTCGATGAGGCTAAAGCCCAGCTTCCAGACGGTAAACTTCATTTCAATCTGAAAGGCGTAGCCCATTAGCCGGATTTTATCAAGGTTGATACTTTTAAGCACTTCACTACGGTAACATTTGAAGCCGGCAGTTGTATCGCGCACCTTCATCCTGGTAACAAGACGAACATAGCTTGAGGCATAATAGGACATAAGTACCCGTCCGATAGGCCAGTTTACTACATTGACACCGGTAATATACCGGGAACCGATCACCAGATCGCCTCCTTTATTTTTGGCTGTATCATAAAGTCGCTCCAGGTCTTCGGGATTATGGGAAAAATCGGCGTCCATCTCAAATATGAAGTCGTAGCCATGTGTGAGAGCCCACTTAAATCCATGAATGTAAGCTGTTCCAAGTCCCAGCTTGCCCTTTCGCTCCTCGATGAAGAGTTTGGCAGGGAACTCCTGCATCAGGGACTTGACAATAGCAGCTGTACCGTCGGGTGAGTTATCTTCAACAATAAGGATATCAAACTCCTTTGGCAGGGAGAAAACCTTCCGGATGATCTGTTCGATATTCTCCTTTTCGTTGTATGTAGGTATGATGACCAGGCTGTCGGACACGGAGATCTGTTTTAGCTTGTAAATGTCTTTAATAACGGTTTGGAATGGTTTCTATTATCCCCGCTGAAGCTTTATTCGTTTGATATCAAAATTTTCCGAAAGATTATACTGTTATGAAATCTCATCCGTAACAGGTAGAGTCCTGCAGGAATATTCTTTTGATTGATGAGGATCGTGTTATCGCCAGCCATAACTTCTTTCGCAAAAGAGGAGATGGACCTCCCTTTGGAGGAAGTTATTTCAAAGGAGATAACCCCATGCAGTTCCGACTGGAAAGTAAGTGTAAACTGTCCGTCAGAAGGATTGGGAAATACATTCACATGTGTTACCGGACCCGATTCTTCAGGGATTGCTGTACAATCTTTGAAGGTGATGTAAACCGTATCCCACTGAGTACCGTACTGATCAAACGCCCTGCACCAGATCAGTTTGGTTCCGTTGCCAACTCCGGATGAATCTACGATGGCAGTTTGGGTAAGATCCCCGGTTGACCAGTTGTACGTATCAAATTTTCCGGCATCCAGAATCACCTCCACCCCGGCACACACCTCCTGATCCGGTCCCAGGTTCAGAATCTCCTGCTGATTCACTGGATTCCCGTTCTTATACCGTTCACTGAACTCCTGGTAATAGAGATTTACGATCCCGGCATCATGGATTACCAAGGTATTTTCATCATTTTTCTGATCGGCACTGCTGCTCCAGTTGTGCGAACCTGTCAGGATAAAGGGATCGGAGGAGGAGTTGGACTGATCGACGATCATCGACTTGCTGTGGAGTGTCCCCGGCTCGCCAAACTCCCTGAATTTATTGCCCAGTGCGGCCTTAAGCGTTTCCACTACTGCAGAGCCACTGGTTCCTTCATTGTTGATCATGACCCGTGTATTTATCCCGATACTGGCACGTGCGGCCAATGCATCGCCAATATCTGTACGGGTAATCAGCATGGTATTCACCTCGATATCATTATTCGATTGATTGATATGGTCAATGATCACGCTGTTGACCCCATCCGATGGACTGAACCAGACCTCCACCCGTTTCCCTGAGATGATCAGTTCATGAGGGGTGTTGTCTGTTTTGTCGATACCAAACTTTGCATTGGCCGGATCCGGAGTTGCTGTCGAGGACCCCCACATCTCCTCAAATTCAAGCATATATACCTTTGCCATGCTCATGTCCTGGATGAAGAGCATATTGTTGTCATCGGTGTTTATATTCCATTCCGTCCAGTTGCAGGAGCCTGTCCATACGATTGGGTCGTTCGGATCTATCGATTTCCCGTCGATAATCATGAACTTGTCATGCATGATACCATCACCTGCCGGACGGGCAATTTTCCTGATCCCTCCTGTCAATTCCGGAATCCCACTATTGCCTGTTGACCCGTCAGTTACAACGCGTACGGTCACCCCGCGGAAAAATGCTGCATTTAATGCACTGGCAATGTTTGAAATCCCCTCAACTGCAAAATTGTAAATAGCCACATCTATTGTGTATTTGGCGCGATTGATATACTGGATTATCGTATCATCGGCTGAGGCATCCAGGAAGATTGCATTGATCCCGGTGGAGACCGAGTGATCAACGCTGGCAGTAAAATAGGTTTTTATATCTCCTGTGGAGACAGATTCTGTGATAAATGGCCTAACCGGGCCATAAGCCGTATCCTGGCCTGTTACACTGAATACCTTGACATAAACCAGGTCGGAAGGATTCAGGGAAGAGATGTCGAGTTCATGGGAAGTTCCGGTGGAAGGAGTAGAAATGTGTCCGAACTCCAATGCAGGTGTGAGACCCCAAAAGAGCTCGGTGGATCCATCCACATCGGTATCCCAGCTCAATGTAAATGAAGAGGTAGTTATATTCGACTGGCCGATTGGGGAGACAATCTGGATGGAGCTGCCGGAAATGATATCCTCAGTGTCACGCAACAGCAGCTGGTATCCTGAATTGGAGCTTGTATAGGAGAACTGGGAACATATTCCAACGAGGTCGACCTCCCCGGAAGGGATGATCTCCCCTACCAGTGGAGAATTGTTGTTGATCCTGATCTGTGCCGACTGACCTCCGGCCGTAACAGTATAATTTGAATTGCCGGAGAAAGTACCGCCGGCGTTGGAAAAAAGCGCGTTGTTAATCCTAATAATCTCCCCTTCAAAGCTCTCACTCATCTGGTTGGGTGTAACCACCTGGGGAGCAGGTAACGGCCTGTTCTCAGCAAGGACTGTAAACGAATTTACCGGATCCAGCTCAAGCAGGTAGTTGTAATTCTTCAACACCCCGGTAACCTCAATTGAATCGCCCCGTTTGACTGAGCTCATAGTAAAACTATAAGCAGCAATCCCGGCTGTGGCATCCTGCAGATACCTGATGGTGCTCAATTCACTCCCATTCGTCACCACACCCTTCACCGTTACAGTTGTTCCCAGTGGAAGTGCCCGTGCTTCAGCAATAGTGGTTTGTGCGAAACCTGCCTGTATACAGAACAGGAATGCAGCTAAAAAAATCAATCTGTATTTCATCATCTCTATTTATCCTGTTTTATATAAGACTATATAATAACCAATTATGTTGTTTCGACAACTCACTATCTCCCAATTCTCTAATACCTGATGGATACGGATAGATTATATGTTCTTCCTATACCGAAAAAAACACCTGCAGAGGCAGCATTAAAATCTGATGAGTTTGATACCCGCCAATCATTGTTTTGAGCATCAGCGATATAAGCCTGGTTCAGCAGGTTAAACACACTCCCTCTGATATCAAGTTTAAACTTGTCAAAAACAAACCGATATCCGGCATGCACTTCAATAAGATAATAAATGGGTAATTTCCATGAATCACGAGGCTTTCCGTTTTCATCCAGATAATTTGGATTATCCGGGCTCAGTGAAATCGGATCCATATTGGAGTAATTTTTAGCAAAAAGTGTAAAGCTTCCGGATATGTATAATTTTTTCCAGAACTCAAAGCGAAGACTCTCCATAAGTTGAAACTGTGCAGCATCTCCAACATGGACCCCTTTTGCATTGAAGTAGAACTCTTTGATGAAGTTGCCTCCCGGACCATAAATATAGGCTGTATTTTCTGAAGTCCAACGCCAATCTCCCCATGCAGCTACCTGATCCCATTGGAGGAAACCGAAAGGCTTCCATCCAAACTCAACCTCTATCCCTTTATGAAATGCATTCATCCCATTTATGTTAACTGGATACGTGTCGCCATCATACTCGACATAGGAGGGGCCATCCTGGGGTTTATTCTTCCAATAGGTAAGGTATCCGTTCACGTTTAGTCTGATGTTACTGGCGATGTAACTATAGCCCATTTCAAACGCCATAACATTCTCATTTTTAATCTCAAGGTACTCCTTATTCTCCCGGTCAAAAACATTATTGAACCTTGGTGCCCGGGAAATATACCCAAGATTAACAAAGATGTTGTTTTTATTATCAATATTATAGTTGGCTCCTCCTTTTACTGTAAATCCCGGGAACCACCGCCATGGGGTTCTTGTAAAGCTTGCCTCTGAGGAGTTAATATCATATCCCGTCGCATCAACAATATACAGCGTATCTCTGGATGTTTGTCCCGTTCTTTTCACAACAAAGGTTGTATCGTTTGATTGGTACTGCGTATCACTGTTGTTGGAGGAGAAAATCAGACTTTCTGAGCCGTTAAAATAGAAAATATCCCCAAATCCCACCACCTCTGTATAGGTCGTATTGTTTAGTGTGAGATCTTTCCTTCTGAAATAGTCAAGCCGTTGGTATCCAGATAGAGCGCCTGTAAGATTGATAAAAACGTTCCATTTTTCATTTTTGAATTCCAATAATGCAAACAACCCGCCCCAGCGTACTTTGCTGTCATAATTGTAATAGATCTTATCTCCTTCATTAAGCGGTTCAAACTGGTTGTGGTTAAAATTGGAGTTATTGAGGAAGTAAGATCCACCGAGGAGATCATAAATCCTGCCATAATGCTCACCTTTATACGTTCGGATGTCAATCCCTGACGAGAAGTCAAATGACTCGCTAATGCTCCAGTTAAGGGTTGAAAGTAATCCATACCAATAATGGTTGTTTATACTGCTTCGCAATATCCCCAATGACTGGCCTTTTGGATCAGTCATGTTGGCATCATATTTCGGTTGATAGTTTATCAATCCGGTAGTAATATCTTTATCGAAAGTAGAGCTGCCAACATTGCCAAACTTATCTGAAGAAAAAGTTCCTGTCCCGCCTCCCTGGCCGATAGAAGCATATAGGATATTTGAAAAGTATAGTTGATCGTGAATCCGCCAGAAATCCCTTAAACTGAACAATGGTTTATGGTAGTAATTCAGACTTTGTGGCAGTCTCTCAGGTTCTGCTTTATAAATTCTTTCTCCGTTCTCCGCATATTCCCACCGGTTAATATATCCCCAGTTGGCGTTATATTTTATACCATAACTGGGTCTTCCATCGTTTGTATCAATACCACGTTGATCGGCATATGTTTCATCAAACGTTTTTATCAATTGCTTGTAAGATCTCTGGGCGTGTTGCTGAGGGGCTCCCATCGCGGTTAAAGAGGTAATATGTCTCCCCCATTTTTTATCGATCTTCAGGTAATAAAACCAGCCTTTTGTCCATGTTTCATCAACCCAGCCTGCTCCCTGTTTATACGATCCTGCGAATGTGATGCCCCACCCCCCTTTTAGCTGACCGGAAGTCACCCCAACAGAGGTTCTCATAAACCCATCCGATCCCAATTCCTGTTTTATTACTCCTCCAAGTTTAGTTTCAATCCCACTTGATATGATATTCATAGTTCCCCCAACAGAAGGCAATGCCAGTTTAGAGGCTCCCAACCCTCTTTGAACCTGGATGTTTCTCGTAACTGCATCAAGTCCAAACCAGTTCGACCAGTAAACCCACCCATTTTCCATATCATTAACCGGGATCCCGTCGATCATCACTGCTAGATTCCGCTGATTGAATCCGCGGATATTGATCCGGGCATCTCCGTCACCTCCTCCCTGTTGGGTAGCGTAAACACCCGGAGTTTTATTCAGGATCATCGGGATATCACGAGAGGCTAACTCCTCCCTGATCTCTTTGGGTTGTATGGTTGAAAAAGCTACAGGGGTTTCGCGAGTTAGTGCAACATCCGCCACTACCTCCACTTCAGTGAGGGTCATGGTTTTTAGTTTGAAGCTGAGGGTAATCGGTTTGCTGCCGGTAGTAACAACCTGCTGCTGTTCTATATAACCCACATAAGATACCCTCACTGTGTAAGTCCCGACGGGGAGCTGTAGTTCATACTCTCCATCCATGTCGGTCACCACACCCTGTCCTTCACCATACAGGATAGATGCCCCAATCAGGGTCTCTCCGGAAACCGCATCGGTGACGGTCCCTTTGATTGTAGATAACTGAGCGTTCAGGAGCCCCGGAAAAACGAGGGTTATAAATAAGACTGATAGAATTCTCATGCCATCCCCTGCCTGTTACCTGACCACAATCTTTTGAATGGATACCAGGTTATTCCTGGTTTTCACCTGAACAATGAGAATACTGTTACGCATATCTTCCGTGACATCAATCACCACTTCACGGGTATTGGCTATGAGATGCATAACATAGATACGCTGTCCAAGCATGTTATACAATTCGACAGATTTTACAGGTTCAACGGCATGTATGGTGACCTGATTTCCTGTTACCGGGTTAGGAAAGATCTGAATCAGATCCGGATTTTGGCGGTTATTAATGCTCAGCGACTTGCAATCACAGGTGTGAAACCCAAGACTGTCGAAAAAGTTCGCCGGCATCGAGTCATACTCTACAAAAGCATTAAAGCTATCGGGGAAACCGCCGGTCGTCGTATTCCCATAGGTATTCATGGCTACTCTGTCAATGCCTTGTTTGATGTTTGATTTCCGGATCAGGCTTTGATTCTGTGTCAGGTAAGCTCCCTCCCCTCTCCAGTAGGGAGGGGTATCTGTCCAGGCGCCTGCAGGTGTTGTTAATCCCTGCCAGTTCAACGGGCGAACGCCAATCTCTGCGAATATATCCAGGTCTGTCCAGGTAGTACCGGAGAGTTTTTGAATAGAAATAGCATCATCGCCGTTCCAGAAGACAACCCGGCAGCCCTGTGTGCCGGCATTATAATCGGCAGGAGCCAGGTAATCAGCTTTCGCTCTTAACCCTGCCCATACCATTGTATCCTGTCCGGGGAAATTGGTATCCTGGATGATCACAAAAGCCTGATAGGGTTGAATATCCCCAACCAAAGGTAATACATACTGGATATCAGAATCAGAAGTTGTGGATCCGTTCGACCACCTGATCAATCTATAGGTATCCGTAAAGGTGATAATATTGGGAGTAGGATTATAGATCTCGAGAGCTTTGTTATTGTTCCACCCTTCAACATACTCCGAAATAAAGAGGTCTGAACAATCCTGGGCCGAAACGAATCCAGCCAATGCTAAAGCAATAATAAAGAGGTAAAGTTTCTTCATAACTAAACGATTTAATGTTTAAAATGGACAAATAACAAAAGTAAGAAAAGTGACAGGGATGAGATTAATGAAATGTCAATTGTTAGTAACTTTCAACCCTTCGGTTGAATCTTTGAAATATGAGCAGAAAGACTGGCTACCCGGTTGCCATCCATCTCGAGAATAGTGAAGTTATAACCACCGAACCTGAAGTGATTGTTTACCTCCGGGATTTTACCAAGCGTGTACATAGCCAACCCTCCGACAGTACTGAAGTTACGGGCCTCCTCCTTAAACTCTTCGTCATCCAGGTCAGGAATCTCCAGCATATCGGCCAACTCCCAGAAGTTCATGCTGCCGCTGATTAAGTAAGATCCATCAGGATTTTGTTCGTAATCGGGAGGTTCCTTATCGGTTAGGTCGGGCAGGTCGCCCAGGATATGCTCCACCAGGTCGTGGAGGGTTATCAGCCCCTCAACAGTGCCATATTCATCCACCACAATGGCTATGTGAATTTTCTGTTCCCTGAATTTCTCGAGGATGTCCGTTGCCGACATGTTCTCAGTCACATAAACAGGCTCGGAGAGGATGGAGGTGAGATCAGGAGCATCGTCGGTGTTGAGGATCCCAATCAGGTCTTTGACCACAAGGATTCCCTTAATCTGATCAAGGGAGCCATCGCCAACCGGGTATTTCGAATAGCCCATCTCGTTGATTAGTGCTAAAATCTCCTCCTTATTCATATTCAAGTCAATCCACCGGATATCGATGCTTGGTGTCATAATGGAGAAGGCTGTTTTTGCCCCAAAACGGAATACATCTTTGATAATCTCCGACTCCTGTTTGTCAATCACACCGTGTTCGGAGCTCTGGCGGATCATCAGCTTCAGCTCCTGCTCCGTGATATGATACTCGGTGCCGCCTTTTACCCCGAATAGTTTCATGATGCCTTTGGTCGACATGCTTAAAACCCAAACAATGGGGTGAAGTACCTTAGCCACTCCCTTCATAAAGGGAGCCAGGGCTATGGTTATCGGTTCCGAATGGTTGAAAGCGATCGATTTGGGTACCGTCTCACCGAAGACCAGGGTAAAGTATGTCACGATAGTCACGACAAGAGACAGGGTGATCCGATATAAAAGGGTTGGATCCAATCCCAGTCCTTCCAGTAATGGTAATACTATCGCAGTGATCTCCACCCCGCCATAAGCTCCGGCAAGGATACTTGCCAGGGTAATTCCGATTTGCATGGTGGAGAGAAAATCCTCGATGTTTTTTAATTGACCAATTGCAATTTTCGCACCGCTGCTCCCATCCTCCGCTCTCTCCTGCAGCCTTGACTCCCGGCAGGACACCAGTGCAATTTCATACATGGAAAAGAGGCCACTGATCAGGATTAGGATACTAATAATAAAAAACTCCATAGGGATATTTCAATTATTCAAAAGTAAAAAAAATTAAGTTAACGTATAACCTTTTCGATCGAAACCGGATTAACAGTTCTCTTTGTGTTCAATTCTGTAGAACAGAAAGCCTCCCAATCGCTGCTTCAATCCCTTCAACCTCCCTGAAGATTAATGAGAGCCGTTCACGTTCCTGCTTCATGACACATCCGACAGGGCGG
>CALCGJ010000283.1 GCA_937900965.1 uncultured Bacteroidota bacterium
CGAAACAGACCTCCTGAACCTTGATGCATTGAAACAGGCTTTTAGTGGATGTGATGGTGTATTCCACTTTGCCGCGAATGCCGATGTCCGATTCGGGACGGAACATCCTCGTAAAGACCTGGAACAGAACACAATCGCCACCTATAACGTTCTTGAAGCTATGCGGGCAACCGGGATCAGGAGAATTGTTTTTTCATCCACCGGATCAGTTTATGGTGAAGCTACTGTCATACCAACACCTGAAAACGGGCCATTTCCCATTCAGACATCCCTTTATGGTGCATCTAAATTAGCAGGAGAGGGATTAATTACTGCTTATTGCGAAGGTTTTGACTTTCAATCCTGGATTTTCCGGTTTGTATCAATTCTGGGTGAGCGGTATACACACGGACATGTGTTTGATTTCTGCAAGCAACTGAAAACTGATCCCTCATGCTTGCAGATTCTTGGCAATGGGAAGCAGAGGAAGTCCTATCTTTACGTCCAGGATTGTATTGATGCCATCCTGTTAGCCTTTGAAAAAGAAGGAGAAAAGGTAAATATCTTCAACCTGGGAGTCGATGGATATTGTGAATTAAATGACTCCATTGGCTGGATTTGTGAAGAACTTGGTGTCAATCCGAAACTAACATCTACAGGCGGGGACCGTGGTTGGATTGGGGATAATCCGTTCATTTTTCTGGATACCCAGAAGATCAAATCACTGGGGTGGAAACCGAAATTAAGTATACGGGAAGGGGTAATCCGAACGGTCAACTATTTTCGGAAAAATGAATGGGTGTTTACTATAAGGAGCTGATAATGAAAGTTTGTGTATATGGGCTCTGGCATTTAGGATCAGTCACCGCTGCCTGCCTGGCATCTGTTGGGCATGATGTTACCGGGCTGGATGTGGATCAACTAACCATTGATGGTTTAACCCAGGGAAAAGCACCGCTTTTTGAACCCGGGCTTGATGCATTGATTCAGACGGGAATTGAATCAGACCGACTAGGTTTTACTACCAACATCTCAAATGCGGCTTCTGATGCCGAAGTACTCTGGGTGACTTTTGATACCCCTGTAGATGAAGATGACCGGGCAGATGTTGAATTTGTTTTGAATCAAATCAAGGATCTTTTGCCTGGATTAGAGGATGGTACTGTCGTTTTAGTCTCCTCCCAGATGCCTGTAGGATCAATTCATAAGCTGGAGGAGTTCTCTCGAATGGAGCTTGGAAATAAACAACTTAGCTTTGCTTTTTCACCTGAAAACCTGCGCCTGGGTAAAGCACTGAACCTGTTCCTGGACCCGGATAGGATTGTTGTTGGTATTCGTGATGAGAATACACAGAAAAAGCTCGGGAAATTATTGTTACCGATAACGGCCAGGATTGAATGGATGTCGATAGAGTCTGCCGAGATGACAAAGCATGCGATAAACGCGTTTTTGGCTACTTCGGTCACATTCATGAATGAAATTGCATCCATTTGCGAAAGGGTCGGGGCTGATGCCAAAGAGGTAGAACGTGGATTGAAGACCGAAAAGCGTATTGGCCCCGGGGCTTATCTTGCACCGGGAGGGCCGTTTTCCGGAGGGACTTTGGCCCGTGATATTGAGTTTCTTGAGGTTGCAGGCAACGAAAATAATTTAGCGACACCATTGATTGCTTCAGTTCGGTTGAGCAATGACGAACATAAAACATGGATACGCAGGAAATTGGTTGAGAATTTTACGGATCTGAAAGGGATTACTGTCGCGGTGTGGGGATTAACTTACAAACCTGGTACAGATACTTTACGCCGGTCTCTTGCCATTGAGCTCTGCGATTGGTTAATTGAAAAAGAGGCCATTGTACAGGTGTATGATCCGGTAGTTAAACAGTTGCCCGGGCGCTGGACTGGTCGTATTCACAATGAAGAAAATGCGTTGAATGCTGTATCAGGGGCAGATGTTCTTGTGATCGGTACCGAATGGCCTGAGTTTCGTCAACAATCAGCAGACCTGATGTCAGTAGCGAGCCCCAGTCTGGTATTGATTGATGCTAACAGACATATTCTGCCGAGAGTAGCCCTATTTGGGTTAAAATATATTACGGTGGGAGCACCCATACCCTAGAAACATTTATTATGCAAAAAGTGTTATCAGGAAAAACAGCAATAATAACAGGCGGAAGCCAGGGACTTGGTTTAGCAATCGCCAGAAAATATGTTATAGCCGGCGCTGATTTAATGTTGTGTGCCCGAAACGCTGACTTGTTGAATCAAGTATTGGCAGATATCGTCAAATTGGCTGAACCTGATCAGAAAGTGCTTGCCATGAGGGCAGATGTTTCAAACGAGGTAGATGTGAGGGCCCTGGTAGATGAAACACTTGACAAGCTTGACGGGTGCCACATTCTTGTGAATAATGCAGGTGTTTATGGACCCAAGGGAGAGATAGGGTCAGTTGATTGGACTGAGTGGGTCAGGACAATAGAGATCAACCTTTACGGTTCGATTTTAATGTGCAGCGCAATTTTACCACACTTCAAAGCTCAGAATTATGGAAAGGTAATCCAACTTTCAGGTGGAGGGGCTACAAAACCATTGCCGGGCATTAGTGCGTATGCCACCTCCAAAGCAGCAATTATCAGGTTTATGGAAACCCTTGCCGAAGAGGTTCGTGGTACAGGTATCGATGTGAATGCCATTGCACCTGGCTCATTGAATACCCGGATGTTACAGGAGATTCTCGAAGCAGGACCGGAGAAAGTAGGGAAAGCGTTCTATGATCATGCACTGAAACAGAAAGAGTCAGGGGGAACACCACTTGACCGGGGGACAGATCTGGCGTTATTTTTGGCTTCTGTGAAAAGTGACGGTATCACCGGGAAGCTCATTAGTGCGCTATGGGATGACTGGGAGCATTGGCCGGAGCATTTGAATGAATTATCATCAAGTGATGTGTATACTCTGCGACGGATTGTAGGAAAAGACAGGGGTTATCCCTGGGGTGATAAATAAGCAAGGTGGATAGAATTTTTGGAATCGGAATTGTTGGTTGTGGTCTGGTAGGCCGGAAGCGTTCAAATGCTTTATCTCCGGGAGGCAGGTTAGTAGCCAGTGCGGATATTGACCTAAATCGAGCGAAAACTCTGGCAGAAGGATCAGATGCAAAAGTGTTTTCAGACTGGCAGGAGTTGATTGACATCCCGGAAGTCGATATTGTGGTCGTTGCCACTCTGCATGATTCACTTGCTAAAATTACCCTGGCAGCAGTGAAAGCCGGCAAGCATGTACTGGTGGAAAAACCGGCAGCCCGCTCAGCATCTGAACTGAAACCGGTTATTGCAGCCGTTAAACAATCTGCCGTGAAGGTGCATGTAGGCTTCAACCACCGGTATCACCCTGCATTACAGAAGGCTAAGGAGATTGTAGACTCCGGCGGATTAGGTGAGTTGATGTTTATCCGTGCAAGATACGGACATGGAGGAAGGATTGGCTACGATAAGGAATGGAGGGCAAATCCATCGCTTTCCGGTGGCGGAGTGTTGATTGATCAGGGTCCTCATCTCATCGACCTTTCCCGATGGTTTCTTGGAGATTTTACTGCGATTCAAGGGTTTGCCCATACATATTACTGGGATATGCCCGTGGATGACAACGGATTTATGATACTAAAAACGGAGAAACAGCAGGTGGCTTTCCTCCATGCTTCCTGTACCGAGTGGAAAAACATGTTCTCAATGGAAATTTATGGACGCGACGGCAAACTGGATATTTCCGGTCTTGGAGGCAGCTACGGAGTTGAACGCCTGATCCATTTCAGGATGTTACCGGAGATGGGGCCACCGGAATCCAAAACATGGGAATTCCCGATGGGCGATAATTCCTGGGCGGTAGAGTTAGAAGAATTTTACGAAGATATTCGAAGGGATCGGACGCCGGAAGCAGGGTTAAACGATGCATATGAGGTTTTGAAAGTGGTTCAAACAATCTACAAAGAGTCTGGTTATGATCATAGCACGTAGTCCTTTGCGTATTACCCTAGGCGGAGGTGGCACTGACTTACCTTCCTACTACCGGCATCATGAGGGATTTTTGGTAGCAGCAGCCATAGATAAATATATCTATGTGACTGTGATGAGACCCTTTACAAAAGGGATTTACCTGAAATATTCACAGCTGGAACACGTGGATAATGTAGCGGATGTGCAACATCCGATTATCCGGGAGGCCTTGCAGATGCAGGAGCTTCGAACTCCACAGGTGGAAATAACAACATTGGCTGATATTCCTGCCGGGACAGGATTAGGCTCCTCAGGCAGTTTTACCACAGCTCTGTTAAAAAGTCTGTATGCACACCGACGCAAGTTGATTCATCCTGAAGAACTGGCCGAACTGGCCTGCAGGATTGAGATTGACCGTCTGGGTGAGCCAATCGGCAAGCAGGACCAGTATATTGCAGCATATGGCGGCCTCACCTGTTTTACTTTCCACAAGGATGGAAAGGTAACATCTGAACCACTTGCCATCTCAATGGATTCGATGTTCGATCTGGAGGATAACCTGCTATTATTTTTTACCGGTTATAGCCATATTGCAAGTGACATTCTGAAGGATCAGCATCTTCGTTCACAGAGAAATGATGAAGAGATGTTACAAAATCTCCATTATGTGAAAACGCTGGGGTATCGCAGCAGGGAAGCGCTCGAAGAGGGGAATGTAACCCTGTTTGGAGAGTTGATGCACGAACACTGGGAACATAAGAAGCGCCGCTCAAGCGGGATGAGCAATCCGAGGATTGATGAATGGTATGAACTTGGGATGAAAAATGGTGCTGTTGGAGGGAAACTGGTAGGCGCTGGCGGTGGAGGTTTCCTGCAGTTCTATGCAGAAGATCGCAACAAACTACGCCACGCGATGAATAAAGCAGGATTGGAAGAGGTTCGTTTCCGTTTCGACTATGAAGGTACCAAAGTAATTTTAAGCTGATGCTCCCTGTTGCTATACTGGCTGGCGGTATGGCTACCCGTTTGCACCCGGTCACAGAATCAATTCCTAAATCCCTGGTTGAGGTGGCAGGCAAACCTTTTGTCATTCGCCAACTTGATTACCTGCATAGTCAAGGAATAACACGGGTAGTTCTATGCATCAGTCATCTGGGAGAGCAGGTTGAGGAGGTAGTAGGTGACGGCTCTGAACTTGGACTTGAGGTGTTCTATTCATGGGATGGGCCCCAATTACTTGGAACTGGTGGTGCACTGAAACAAGCTTTACCGCTATTGGGGAAAGAGTTTTTTGTTTTTTATGGCGATTCCTGGTTACCGATAAATTTTCGTGAAGTGGAGCGGGATTTTTTGAATTGTGGGAAGTCAGCGTTGATGACAATTATTCATAACAAAGATCTTTGGGATAAAAGCAATGTGTTATTTAATAATGGTCGTATCAAGGAGTATAATAAACGCAGATATAAACAGGAGATGACCTATATTGATTACGGCCTCGGGATATTGTCAGCTTCTGTTCTGCAGGATGTGCCAGACAACGAACCGTTTGACCTTGCTGACATTTACCACAACCTTTCTGTTCAGGGCGCTTTAGCAGGGTATGAGGTATTTGAACGTTTTTATGAGATTGGTTCCCACAAGGGGTTAGAAGAGACGATTAATTATTTTAAAAAGAGGGAAAAAGTTTGAATTATACAGAAAAACATTTTAAGGAAACCGTTGAGATCATCCGGAAAATCGATAACGTTTCTATTGAAAAAATGGCAGAGCTCCTTGCAACAGTAAAGTATGAAGGCGGCAGGATTTTCTTTTTGGGTGTTGGTGGTAGTGCAGGAAATTGTTCCCATGCTGTGAACGATTTTCGCAAGATCGCCGGGATTGAAGCGTATACGCCTACTGACAACGTCTCGGAGTTAACAGCCCGCACCAATGACGAAGGCTGGAACTCCGTTTTTGTTGAATGGCTGAAAACCAGCAGACTGACTGCTAAGGACGCCCTGTTCATTTTCTCTGTAGGTGGTGGGGATCTTGAAAAGAATATTTCCCCAAACCTGGTGGAAGCCATGAAATTTGCCAGGTCTGTTGGTGCAAAAATCACCGGGGTAGTGGGTCGCGATGGGGGTTATACCGCCCAGGTGGCCGATGCATGTGTGATCATACCAACGGTAAACGCAGAAACTATCACCCCACATACAGAAGCATTCCAGGGGATCATTTTACATCTGTTGGTGTCACATCCCAGGCTGAAAGCAAATCAGACAAAATGGGAGTCTGCTTCTAAATGAAGAAAAGAGCAGTTTTTCTTGACAGGGACGGTGTACTTAATCGTACAATTATAAGAAACGGGAAACCATATCCGCCTGCCAGTGTGGATGAATTGGAAATTATGCCTGGCGTAGTTGATGGGCTGCAACGATTGAAAGAGGCAAATTTTGTGCTAATTGTTGTGTCAAACCAACCTGATGTGCGAAGAGGTATAACTTCAAGATCAACTGTTGAGGATATAAACAATAGTTTGGCGAAACTATTACCAATAGATCGTTTCAAGATTTGCTATCATGACAACAGTGACGTATGTGACTGCCGAAAGCCCAATCCGGGAATGTTGATTGCCGGAGCCGGGGATTTTGACATTGATATGGCTTCCAGTTATATGGTTGGTGATCGCTGGAAGGATATGGAAGCAGGCATCAGCGCGGGCTGTCGTACCATTTTCATAGAACAGGGTTATAATGAAAAACAACCAAAAGTTTTCGACTATAAGGTAAGTTATTTTACAGATGCTGTAAACATCATAATGGAAGGAGAAATGTGAAAGAAATTGATGTGCTAAACGTAAAAATTTTCGCTGATGGTGCTGATAAAACCAGCATGCTTGAGATGTACAGCAAGCCATACATTAAAGGGTTGACAACCAATCCAACGCTAATGAAGAAAGCTAGCGTAACAGACTACAAGGCATTTTGTAAAGAGATTCTGAAGTCAATAAAGGATAAACCAATTTCAATTGAAGTTTTGTCTGATGATATAGCCGAGATGGAACGCCAGGCAATGGAAATTGCAGGCTGGGGTGAGAATGTTTTTGTAAAGATCCCGGTGACCAACACGAAGCGAGATACATGCTATTCTCTGATGCATAAGCTTGCAGACCAAAGGGTCAAACTGAACATCACTGCTGTAATGACACTGGACCAGGTTCGGGATATAGCTGCAGCCCTGATTCCTGGAGTACCCAGTTTCGTTTCCATGTTTGCTGGCCGGATTGCGGATACAGGGCGTGATCCTGTGCCAATTATGGCCGCGGCGGTTGAACAGCTTAAGGTAGTCCCTACTTCTGAATTAATCTGGGCAAGCCCCCGTGAACTGTTAAATATTTTCCAGGCTGATGCAATTGGCTGTCAAGTGATTACAGTTACCCATGATATCCTGAAAAAATTGTCTTTGATCGGCTTTGATCTCGAAGACTTTTCTCTGGATACTGTTAAGATGTTTTACAACGATGCTATTATTGCGGGGTATACATTATAAATAAAGACAGAAAGAAAGCATTATTAATATTCCTGAAGACTGTGTATTTTATCAAACCATAGAATTACCAGGTGTGGGTGTAATTCCCGGTTCGTGGGATCATCGTGCAGCGGTCGATGTTTTTCTGGGTCATGTTGATTTTCGAGAAAAGAAGGTGTTGGATGTAGGTCCGGCCAACGGTTTTTTTTCGTTTGAAATGGAAAAAAGGGGGGCAATGGTTACAGCTATTGATCTGGGCCAGAAAATACCCTGGGATGTTGTACCACACC
>CALCGJ010000284.1 GCA_937900965.1 uncultured Bacteroidota bacterium
CCTCCCTACCTCCCTACCTCCCTACCTCCCTACCTCCCTACCTCCCTACCTCCCTACCTCCCTTCATGCCTTCATCTTCAACAGGCAATCCAGCAGGCTGTTCCGCCAGTAGGGGATTGTGATGCCAAACCGGGATTTAATCTTTGCTTTATTTAATACGCTATAAAACGGACGGGGTGCGAGTTGCAGGTAATCCTTAGATTCAATCGGCAGAACCTGGCAATTAATTCCAGCTAAATCTACAATGGCAACGGCAAAATCATACCATGAAGCAACTCCTTCATCGGAATAGTGAAACAGTTCCACCCCCCAATGATCTTTCAGCGAGGGGAATATGTCCACAATGGTTTTACAAAGATCCCTGGCATATGTAGGCGTCCCGATCTGATCGAAAATCACTTTAAGACTGTCGCGTTCCCGACCGTATTTCAGAATTGTCTTAACGAAGTTCTGTCCAAAGGAAGAGTAGAGCCAGGATGTCCGGATGATTATTCCACGGTCTGCAAGATTGAATACTGCTTGTTCTCCTTCGTATTTGCTTTTTGCATAAGCTGAGATGGGATTTGGAGGGGTATCTTCCTGATAAGGAGTAGATGAAGTCCCGTCGAAGACGTAATCAGAGGATATATGTATGAGGAGCGACCCGGTTTCATTGGCAGCTCTGGCCAGATTTTCCACAGCTGTTCCATTTATCTGCAGCGATTTGTCAAAATCTCTCTCTGCATTGTCAACAGCGGTATAACCGGCACAATTGACAATGATATCCGGTTTCTCCGTGCGAATCAGGCTGGTAACAGCAATAGGATCAGTTATATCCAGCTCTTCAATGTCAGTGAAAATATACCTGTTGCCAGAATCTCCCCTTGAAATCATCTGGAATTCCTGACCCATTTGTCCTTTCGAACCAGTTATCAGGATCTTCATACCGTTGGTTGTTATGAGAAGTTTTTAAAATAGTCTATAGTTTTTCTCAATCCCTCTTCCAGCGGGATTGTTGGCTCCCAGCCCAGCTCTTTCCTGGCGAGTTCGATATTTGGCTGTCGCTGCAGCGGGTCATCAGCGGGTAGCGGCATATAGACAATTTTGGAGCGGGAACCCGTAAGTTTCAGTACCAGTTCTGCCAGTTCCAGCATGGTGAATTCGCCGGGATTACCAACGTTAACAGGCCCGATGAAATCTTCACGTGAGTTCATCAAACGGATCATTCCATCAAGAAGATCATCCACGTAGCAGAAGCTTCGGGTCTGGGAACCGTCGCCATAAATTGTGATGTCTTCACCGTCGAGTGCCTGAACAATGAAGTTCGAAACTACTCTTCCATCGTGAGGGTGCATGCGGGGACCGTAGGTGTTGAAAATCCGGATAATCTTGATCCGCACATCATTTTGTTTGTGATAGTTGATGAATAGAGTCTCTGCCACCCGTTTCCCTTCGTCATAACAGGAGCGGGGACCAATCGGGTTGACATGTCCCCAGTATTCCTCGGTCTGCGGATGAACCTCCGGGTCGCCATATACTTCACTGGTTGAGGCCTGGAGTACTTTAGCTTTGATCCGTTTAGCCAATCCCAGCATATTGATTGCTCCCATCACAGATGTTTTCACTGTTTTAATCGGGTTATACTGGTAATGGATAGGAGAGGCAGGACAAGCCAGGTTGTATATTTCATCCACTTCAATAAAGAAGGGCATGGTTACATCATGCCTGATCATCTCAAAAAAGGGGTTCTCCAGGAGATGAACCACATTCTGTTTCTGCCCGGTGAAGTAGTTGTCGAGACATACCACCTCATTTCCTTCTCTTAGCAATCGCTCGCAAAGGTGAGAGCCGAGGAAGCCAGCTCCCCCGGTAACCAGGATCTTCTTTTTAATCATAAATGTGCTATTTATCAGTGTTTACACCGATGCAGAAGTAGTCAAATCCTTTTTGCTTCAACTCTTCACCGTCGTAAATATTCCGGCCGTCAAACACAACATTTGTTTTAAGCAGCTTTTTAATCACCTTCCAATTGGGGAATTTAAATTCTGGCCATTCGGTAATCATCAGAAGGCAGTCGGCATCAATAAGAGCATCATATTGATCATCAGCATATTCAACAGTATCTCCCAGGATTCGCTTTGCTTCATGCATCGCCACAGGATCGTAAGCTCTCACTTTTGCTCCGGCATCGATAAACTGTTGGATCATCACCAGCGCGGGTGCTTCCCGCATATCATCTGTTTGTGGTTTGAAAGAGAGTCCCCAGAGAGCGACTATCTTGCCTTTTAGATTACCTTTGAAATACTTCATGATCTTGTTGAACATGACCGATTTCTGATCGTCGTTTACAGCCTCCACGGCTTTCAGGATACGCAGAGAGTGACCGAATTCGTCTGATGTTTTAATCAGGGCTTTGACATCTTTTGGGAAACAGCTTCCCCCGTATCCTACGCCAGGATAGATGAATTTAGTGCCGATCCGGCTGTCGGAGCCGATCCCTTTACGAACCATATTTACGTTGGCCCCTACAATTTCGCACAGATTAGCAATGTCATTCATGAAGCTGATCTTGGTGGCAAGCATAGAGTTAGCGGCGTATTTGGTCATCTCTGCTGAAACAATATCCATAAAGATAACCGGATGGCCATTCAGCGTAAATGGTTTATATAAAGCAGACATCAGTTTTTCAGCCTTTGGGGAGTCGCATCCGACCACTATCCGGTCGGGTTTCAGAAAGTCATCAATAGCAGCACCCTCTTTGAGAAACTCGGGATTGGATGCAACATCAAATCCAATGGTAACACCCCGTTGATCCAGTTGATCCTGAATTACTTTCCGGACTTTTTCCGCTGTGCCAACAGGAACAGTGCTTTTTGTAACGATGAGGATATAATCGTTCATATATTTTCCAACATCTCCGGCTACCCCTAACACATATTTCAGATCGGCGCTTCCATCGTCATCCGGAGGTGTACCCACGGCGCTGAAAATTACTTCACAATCTTTCAATGCTTCCTGGATACTGGTGGTGAAGTGCAGCCTTCCTTTCTTCACATTCCTGTGAACCATCTCCTCCAATCCCGGCTCGTAAATAGGGATTATCCCTGCTTTGAGATTGTTAATTTTTTTCTCGTCGATGTCCATACAAGTAACATCGATACCGACTTCTGCAAAACAGGTGCCTGTAACCAGGCCCACATAACCGGATCCAACAATCGCAACTTTCATATTATAAGATGTTTATTTTTTTTTAAATGTGCTTTTACAAGATACAGCAAATATATCAAAATGGGAGGGAAGAATACAATGGATTCTCAATAATTTATTAGTGTTGGATTGTTGATATCTATAATTTCAACCTGGTCTGGATGATTTTTACCTCTTCTCTGAGCTTTTTCACACTTTCGGCCAGGTAATAGTTTTCTGCAATAGCATTCTCCGGAACCTCCTGACTGATGTAATGCACAAACTGCCATACTTCACGGATATCTTTGACCTCCAGGTCGTATGGTTCATATAGAGGATTGAGCGAATGCATAATCAATTTCCCTTCACTCTTTATCAGGTTCTCAACTACTTTAAATACGATCCCATCTTCAAGTGTCAGGATGATATAGGCATCCTTATCCCGGATGGTTGTCCAGTCCTGGATAAACCCCCCGGTCACGTAAGCGCCATGCGGAATTGGCAACATGGAGTCTCCACTGATCTGAAAGGTGCGGTATTTCTTCTGTCTGGACAGAAACGGGAACCTGAATGTAGGGAGGATACGTATGTATTCCGGATCGGCAAAACCACTGGTATAACCTGCTTTGGCTTTCTCCGATACCAATTCGATGTTCTCTTCATTATCTGAGCCAACGGTGGAAGCCAGGATCCTGAGATTAGATCCCTTCAGAAAGACATCGTACCCCCTCTCAATCTGTCGCATCTGACTTTCGGGCAGCGCGGTGAGATCGATCCGGATCAGGGTATCGATAGCAATCTTATAATAACCGGAGAAGGCAATCAGCATTTCCATACCCGGCTGGGCAATGTTATTCTCGTACCCGCTGAGGGTAGAGCGTTTCAT
>CALCGJ010000285.1 GCA_937900965.1 uncultured Bacteroidota bacterium
ATTCGAAGCCGCACAAGCAGCTATATATGAAACAGGAGGCAGATAAGCGGTTGGCAGTAAAATGGTCATTGTATCCGGTTTCCGGCATCGAAGGTAAAAAAAAAACCGCAGCAGGAATAAACCCCGCTGCGGTGAAAAGCAGCTTGTGTAGTATATTATGTAGTCTGGTTAGTTTTTCGTTTTCAACAGCACGTCATCAATCGCTTTAATCATTGAATCTTTTGGAAGGGCTCCAACGGCCATTTGGGGCTGACCATCTTTCGGACAGAATAGCATCGAAGGGATGCTGCGGATGCCAAAAGCTGCAGACAATTCCTGCTGGTCTTCGGTATCTACCTTGTAAATGTTAATCTTTCCATCGTACTCTTTTACGAGCTCCTCCAATATAGGGGCAACCATTTTACATGGGCCACACCAGTCAGCGTAAAAGTCGATGATACAGGGCAGATCACCCTCAAATTTCCAATCTTTGTTGGCTTCAAAATTGAAGACCTTTTCAAAAAAAGTCTCTTTTGTTAAATGTTCCAATGCCATAGCTAATAAATTTTATTGTTGTTTGTTAATTTTAATTCTATTTTACCATTAGTACATCTTTAATCGCTGTCACGAAAGTAGGTTTAGGGAGTGCACCAACAGACATTTGCGGTTTCCCCTCTTTCGGGATAAACAGGACTGCCGGGATCGACCTGACGTTAAAGACCTGTGCAAGCTCTTTCTCCTTATCTGTGTCTATTTTATATACCCGGATTTTCCCTTTGTATTCAGCGGCCAGCTCATCCATGATGGGGGCTACCATTTTGCAGGGGCGGCACCAGTCTGCATAAAAATCTATAATCACCGGAAGATCTCCTCTGAACTCCCAGTTGTCGGCATTTTTACTGTAATCCCATACCAGTGTCTTAAATTGTTCTGCATTCAGGTGCATCACTTTTCCCTGGTCGGTCAGGTTCCCGTCTCCAACAGTCTCATCGTTCGATGATGAATTAGCGGATTTTCCGCTGTCATTACTGCTGCAGGCTGTCAGGCTTATTGCGAGGGCAATACCTATAAGAAATGAGTACTTTTTCATAATTTTATTGTTAAATGATGCTGCAAAGATAAAACAGTTTTTAATATAAATCGCATAAGTATCACTATTTTTTTTATTTTTGCACAAGGATTTACTGTCAGGATCTGAATAATCTATGTTATGTGAGGTTATATGAAACATATTTTTAAAACCCTGAATGTTGAGCATTTTGCTGCCAGGTTTGCTTCCGATGATGAGTGCCTGCAGTTTCTTTCTGAGCAGAAATGGGCCAATGGTTTTGTCTGCAAAAAATGCGACCATACTAACTACTGCAAGGGAAAATCACCATATGCCAGACGATGCACACGATGTAAGAGTGAAGAGTCGGCCACCGCCCATACTATCTTTCACCGTTGCCATATCCCCATCGCAGAAGCATTTCATATGGTGTATATGGTTTGCTCCAACCCGAAAATCTCCTCCTACGAACTCTCACGTCAGCTGGAGATCCGACAGATGACTTGCTGGAAACTCAAAAGCAAGCTCATGGATTGTTTGGAGAATAAGGGTGAGATCGACATACTCTATATGCCGGAAGAAAATTCAGCGATTAGGGATTAGGGATCAGTGATTAGCGATTAGGGATCAGTGATTAGCGATTAGGGATTTGGGATTTGGAATTTGGGATTTGGAATTTGATATCAGGGTGAAGCTTTCACGAAGATCAGTTTTTTCGTTGTGGAGAAACCGTTTACCGTTAACCGGCAAAGATAAACCCCGGGAGAGAGTGTTCCCCGCATAGAAGTTGGACCGAAACTGAACGTTCCTTTACAGGTTCCCGGGCTCAGCGTTTTATTGATAATCTCTTCAACCAGTGTTCCTGTCAGATCGTATATGCCCAGCGACACATGACTATAATTCGTCATTCGAAATTCGTAATTCGTAGTTCCTGTAGTGGGATTGGGGAAAAGTTGGAGGCTCCTGATCCCGTTCGGATCATCCAAACCTAGATTCTGTTTTCTGGGGTAATAGATCTCCCAGCCATTTGCAGTAACACTGCTGTTGGTCATAAAGATAAAGTACATCCTGCCACTGGGTGCAGTCACCGAATCCGGTAAATTGCCGGAAGTATAGTGGCCGGAAAGGGAGACCAGTGTATCTTCTGTCCCCAGATCATAAATGGTCAGAAAATCATGATCAGCCTCGGTATCGAAATAATTGAAGTAAATAGTCAGAGGATCGCCCGAAACTGTCTCAACTTTCCATTTACACAGCGAGTTGTTGTAGTAGTTGAAATCAAAGCTGCCATCTGAGAGGATGGCTGTATCAGCTAAAATCGAAGTTGTGCCGTTGCACCATACTGGCATGTTGGCCTTGTAGGTGGCCAGTAAACCGTTATCAGGAGGATGTGCGCCAGCTTCAAAAGCAACCAGCATACTGCTCCCGGTTGAAGAGATTGCAGGTGGAAGGAGCTCCCCCGAAAAGGCTCCCAGAACAGGATCCTCGGTTGTTGGACCATCATATACTGTAACGAAATCCGCCGGATTGGTTGCTAACCGGTGGAAGTTCAGGGTGATACTGGTCACCGAGTCAGTTTCGGTTTGAGGTTCTATCAGCCAGCTGCAGCTTGCCGTTGGCAGGTAATCATCTATAGGTCCGCTGCCGTCTTCAAATGAACCCACTTTTTTTGTGAATACCAGGTCGCCTGCACACTGCATGGGGTATGAATAATTGACGGTATCCGGGTAACAGTTAATCACCACTTCCTGGGCAAGGTTGAAATTGCTTCCTCCGGGAGTCAGGTCGCTGGTGTAGAAGTATCCGTCGCTGCTGCCACCCCATCCGAAGTTGAAATGAAAAAAGGAGGAATCCTGGTAGCCGTCACATACAAAAGCATGTCCGTAGACATTGGGCAGTGACCAGCCTGCATAGTACATCGGGATCTTCCGGTCGAGGTGGGCAATCAGTACACTGTCCCAGTTAAGGGTAGTGCTGTCGCGATAGAGATATTGCGTTTCAGGGGCATATTTGAAATAGGTTCGCAACGAAAAGGCCGCCTTGTGGTTGTACATACCCGATCCTGACGGGTCGTATTGCAGGTCGCAGGAAATTCCCAGGTGGAATAACAGCTCCGCGATGGCCATGTTACTGCTTTTTATGCTGTTGGTCATCTCATTCCACACGTATGTTGTGGCGCCGAAATCAGCCGACAATACTCCGTAATTTGGTTCTGTATAGGTATACGACCCAACTCCTGTCTCGGGCCATCGGAAGTAGTACATCACCTGGGCCATACAAACGGGAACGCACCCGGCAGGACACTGACCGCCACCAGGATCTGCCGGACACAATTCGTTGTACCAGGGGCTCTGGTTCCACCTTGTTGTTATCAAAGGGTCTACAGAACGAAGGACGAAGGACGAAGGAAGAGAGACGAGGGAAGAAGAGCTCTCATCTCGAACAAGGGCCCCAGGATCCGGCATCCAGGATCCAGGATCAGGCATCCGGTATCCGGTATCCGGCATCCGGCATCCGGGATCTGTTAACTTGTTCCACATCTCAACAGTTTCTGGCAAGGGGGCATTATTCTCCCGGATCGCATACCTGATCTGGTCCTCATACTGTTTCATCCATGCGGTGAACTGTGGTGCCTGGTTGTTTTCATCATAGGTACCTTCGAACGAGTAGGCCAGGATTGGGAAAACAGCATCATCTGCTGCAATGGCTATCCATCCTTCGGGCTTCAGATTGAAGATGTAGTAAAGAGTCTTTTCCTGATCCCTGATAACAAAGGTTTCAGAAACTATAGGATGGGAAACGCCCAATTGCCGATCTGGTGAAGTCCGTTCCGTAATAAACCGGATAGCTGCCCGTGAAGCCATGTCAGGTGAAACATTTCCCGGGAATGCATTGAATCCAAGGAATCCGATAGCAGTGAGCAGTAATCCAATCCGTTTCATAGTGTCACTGAACAATAACTTTTGTGTTCGAGACGCCCTGCTCACTCGTAATCCGGAGCATGTAAATACCTTTTGAAACGCCACTCAGGCTGATACGTTCTTCCACCTGTCCGTTCACGTTCAATCGAACATCACTGTAGATTTTCGTTCCTTTCAGGGAGTAAAGATCGAGTTGAACGGTACCCAGCTCTGTTCCGTCAAATTTCACCATCAGGAAATCATGGGCAGGATTCGGATATACATAGAGGTGATCCACGGCAGCCGACTCTTCGGTGCCAACAGTAATGGAATAACTGGCATCCCAGCCGATTCCCCTGACGGTTTTGTTGGTGCTCCACATTACCAGCATTTCTCCACTTGATGCAGTGATGCCGGTTGGAGGGTTGGTCATGTCGCCGGAATAGGTTCCAAGAAGGGTCCCGGTTCCGAGATCATAGACCTGAATTTTATCATTGGTCTCTTCAGTGTTTAAACTGTTGAAATCCAGGATTACCGAATTGGCATTTGTTGGCTTGATATACCATTTGCACATGGAGCTGTTGCGGTAGTCGTAAGTTTCGCTACCGTCACTGATATCGCCTGATGCATCGTTCAGTTCGGTACTGGAAGCACAGAAACTGATCAGGTTGCAATTGTACTCGGCCAGAAATCCCTGGGCTGTTCCTGACTCGTTGCTCGTAAACGTGACAAACATCTCGGGGCCTGTAGATGATACATTAGGAGGTAAAGCGGATCCAGAGTAGGTTCCAAGCAGTGTGGCACTGGCAGAGCTGCCATCGTAAATGTTTAGTTCGTCGCCCGTTGCAAGGTCGAAACTAACGAAAGAGAGTGTTACATATGCAACCGCGTCATCCGGAGCAATCAACCATGAACAGTTTGTATTGTTCTCGTAATCAGCCACCGGTCCGCTACCATCGTCCAAAGCACCGAAATCGTATGTGAGCAGGTCAGATTGCCCTGCACAATATGGTGGATACATGGAGGTATTTGGTTGGATGTTAAATATACCGGCTTGCTGGCTGCTGAAATTGCTTCCTCCCGGTGTCAGGCTGTTCAGGGTGAAATACCCGTTATAAGCTCCACCCCAGCCCCAGTTCATATGGTAAGAGTCGGTACCCTGGTAGCCGTCGCAAACCCAGGCATGACCGCCACCGGCTCCTGAGCCTGAATATTCGATTGGTCTTCCTGCATCCAGATCTCCTTTTACCATATTGCTCCATTGTGCGGTTGAGTAACTATACTTTTGGGCTGAGTAGGCGCTTGATGCGTATTTGAAATAGGTTTTCAAAGCACTGGCAACCGTAGAGGTATAGGCTCCTGAACCGCTTGCGGCATATTCCATGTTAACGGAGATTCCGCAATGCCATGCAAGCAGGGCAACCGGATCACACTCCTTGGTTGGATTATCCGTCATCCCGCTCCACTCGTATGTCGTATTGCCAAAGTCTGCACACTGCTGGCCATACTGAGGCTGGATCGGAGAGATACAATGAGATCCCTGTCCCATTTCAGGATAGCGCCAGTATTGCATGATCTGGCTCATGGCTGTTGCAACACACCCAACCGGAACACGGCCGCTATATGATCCGCCTGATGCGGGATCTTCCGGGCACATGGCGTTATAGGGGAAGTCTTGATTCCAGAGACTGGTGATCAGTGGATCTACATCAATTAATACTTCATCAGGTAACGATATCGGGTCAGGCGAGCTGTATCTCTCCCAGGCATCAGTGATCCTTTGATCAGCAGGATAACCGTTTGTGATGGCTTCAAGGATCTCGCCTTTATAATTATTCATCCAGTATTGCACATGAGCAGGCATCTCTTCACTGGACCAGTTTGTCTCAAAAGAATACCCGATTATCGGAAAGAGCTGATCGTCTGCTGTAATAATGATATATCCGTTCTCACCGATGTTGAAGATGTAATAAGCTGGGATGTCGTTTTCGGCTACAAGGGTCTCACCGGTAATAGCCAGGGCGTTGAAGGGGACAGACTCTTTGATGTTAACCCGTTCGAAATAGAAATTCAGACCTGTTTGCCGGGCCTGTTCGACCTCTACTTTTTTAGCAAATACGGATAGTGTAATCCCCAAAAATAAAAGGGAAAAAAGAAGGGTAAATCTTTTCATTTCTTAAATATTTGTTAATGATTATGGCTTTGGTTTCCAGATGCAAAGATATAAAAAATCATTTTCTCTACATTTGCACATATTTCCATGAAATTCACCCTATCATGAAGCAGACACTCATCACCAATATCAAGGAGCTTATAAACATCGAAGAGGTCAAAAAGCCATTTGTTGCGGGCAAAGAGATGTCGAACCTGAAAACCCTGAAGAACGCCTGGCTGCTGATTGAAGGAGAAAGGATCAAAGATTTCGGTGAAGGGATACCGGATGCCAGATACCAGATACCGGATACCGGATACCAGATACCGGATACCGGATACCAGATACCGGATACCGGATACCGGATACCGGATGAAAGCGCTGATAATCATGCATCGGGCATCAGGCATCAGGCATCAGAGGATATGACAATTATTGATGCTACCGACCGGATGGTTTTCCCCTCCTTCTGCGATGCCCACACACACCTGGTCTATGCCGGCAGCCGGGAGATCGAATATGTAGATAAGATCAAGGGATTGAGCTACGAAGAGATTGCCAGGCGGGGAGGAGGAATCCTGAATTCTGCGAAACTGTTGCATCAAACTTCCGAAGAAGAACTGGTGGAGCAGGCGATGAGCCGATTGAGCGAGATTATAAGATTCGGAACAGGCGCTGTGGAGATCAAAAGCGGTTATGGACTTACTGTGGAGGATGAGCTGAAGATGCTCCGGGTGATCAGGAAGCTGAAGGAATTATCGCCACTGACCATTGTTGCAACATTTTTGGGAGCCCACGCAGTCCCTGCTGAATACAAGGGAAAGCAGGGTGAATATGTAGACCTCGTGATCAACGAAATGATTCCACAGGTGGCTTCCGAAGAGCTGGCTGATTACATTGATGTTTTCTGCGACAAAGGTTTCTTTACCGTGGATGAGACTGACAGGATACTCAACGCCGGAATGAAGTATGGTTTGAGGCCCAAGATCCATGCCAATGAACTTGACTACTCAGGCGGCGTTCAGGTAGGAGTGAAGTACAATGCATTATCGGTAGATCACCTTGAATTCACCGGTAAAAGGGAGATTGCTTCCCTGAGTAATTCAGAAACCATGCCGGTTATTCTTCCCGGGGCCGCCTTTTTTCTCAACATGATTGCCGCACCTGTCCGCAGGATAATAGACGCAGGACTCCCGGTTGCATTTGCCAGCGATTTCAATCCCGGCTCGTCACCTTCCGGCAACATGCAGCTAATCCTTTCGATGGCCTGTATCACCTACCGGCTCCTTCCCGAAGAGGCGATCCATGCCACCACCCTCAACGGTGCATATGCCATGGGTGTGAATGAGGACCTGGGTAGCATTGCACGGGGCAAGAAAGCTAACCTCTTCATCACCAAACCCATCTCCTCCTATGAGTTCATGCCTTATGCGTATGGAAGTAACAAGGTTGAGAAAGTGATTTTGAACGGTGAAGTCGTTCTGTAGGAATATCCTGGATCCTGGATCCTGGATGCCAGATGCCGGATGAATGGAAAATGAACATTAATGAACATGAATGACGAATGACATGAATAATAAATCGGAGATCGAAAATCGAAGATTATAACGTAAATCGTAGGTTGTTACTCGTAAATTGAATTGATCCTATTCCAGCATCAACTTCCCCATTGCAGTTCCCGCTTCACCCGTCACCTGCCAGATGTAGATTCCTTTGGACAGGTTTGACAGGTTTGACAGGTTGATCATGGTATGACTTTGTCGGATTGTCGTTTGGTAGACTTCTCTGCCGAGGAAATCGAATAGTTTGAATTCCATGATATCTCCAGGTGTGAAACTATCAACCTGAACAGTTATGAGTTCTTTTGCCGGATTCGGAAAAACTGAGAATTGAAACTTGAAATTTGAAATTTGAAATTCATTTGTTCCCAGCAATTGATCGCAATCTGCAGCCAGTCGCGTTCCCCACTCCTCTTCCCCTTTTTTATAGTAGACCAACTTGTCAAGATACAAATAGAGATTCCCTCCCTTTTGTTCATTTAAAATGCATCCTACTCCTGCCGCATATTCCGACCAAAAATGGTAGACTGACCACTCCCAGCAGCTATCCCGGAACATGTAATAGTTTTCTCCCATAATTTGCTTTTGTCTGCCGTTCGGACCATTGAAATCTCTTGAATAACTGTAAGCAACCTGGTTATCAATCCAATTTCGTCTAATAAATGTTCCCGGCAGCTGCATTCTTGATGTATCAGTAAGGGAGCTTGAAAAAGGATGCGCGAATGTAATGGTGTCGCGGAAATTTTCCACATAAGGTGGCTCCGAACTACCCCATGGATCTATTTTCAGTTGCATGCATCGTGATGCCTGATAAATATAAGAGTTGCCCGACTGTGAAACCTCTTTGGTTAGGATCGTTATCATTCTTTTCCAGTAAATGGATGTGGTATACCATTGTTGCGGGGTATCTCCTCCCTGGTAATGAAACTCATCACCTACATCAAAATCGTAAATCACTTGCTCATTAAGGTTTGCGATACCGGTCTCAGGAAGGGTCTTGCCAACCAGTTTGTATTTCGAAAAGGTATCTGGAAGGAGGTACACATCAGCGATCTCAGTAAGTCCATATGTTCTTCTGAGGGTAAAATGCTTTCCATTCAATGCATGAGAAATCGGGTTTCCTGTGGAATCATAAGCCTGAAATGCAATAACCTTCACCGAATCCTCTATCCCAAAGATAGTGTCAGATTGTACTCCTGAAACGTTTGCTTCAATGAAACCGGAATCCGGCAGGTCACAAAATTTCCAGTGTTCATTCAATGAAGCTGTGGCGTTGATATGCAGCGTATCCCAGGATCTATTAAAGAAGAAAAACCAACCACCGGATGTTTTATAAACCTTGTAGCCTATTACGGACCCATTTGATGTGTCTGCGCATGGTTCCTGCTCCCGGATAGTGTGGTAAGAATAAAAAACAGTATCACCATTCCCTGGTGTTTGGATGGAATCAAGCCGGAACGTCTGAATCTCCCCCAAAACGTTTTGATACAGAGTCACCCCCGGCGAACAGATGTTCTGCCAGTTTTGTGCTGATAATGCAATCGGCGAGCATAAAATCAGGATGTAAAGAATTCGTTTCATGGATGCTAACATTTGCTCCATAAAGATACAGTTAAATTCAATAATTAGGGTAAAGTAAATGAAAAAATACCACAATAGGCACAATAGGATACATTAGAACCTCTTCATGATCCCATGACACCATGACCCCATGACCCCATGACTGGATGCCGGATACGGGATGACTGGATCACTGGATCACTGGATGACTGGATCTTTCCGCGAAGCCGAGTAAGTCCCCTTGCGAGCAAAGCGAAGCAAAGAGGGATTTAGGGGTTAATCCCTAATCGCTTTCAGAGCGCTCTCAGTTGCCTTCAGCAACGGCATGATACTGATTCGCGAACCGACTGCCTGCATCATCCAGTGTTGTGGGATGACGTCGCCCTGGGTGTAAATCCGGAGTACCTCTTCGGCGAAGTTCTTCCCTTTCAGATAACCGTCAAGCTGGAAGTCGATCAGGTGACCTACCGGGTAGTTGGAGAGGTAGAGCGGATTGTCGATCATGTGGGAGTATATCGCCAGGATCGGAGAGTCGGTAACGCCAAAAGCCTCAGCGTAGTATTTGTTCCAAACCTCTTTGGCCGAAGCAATTACCATCTCTTTGAGTTGAGCAGCAGTGGCATCCGGATTCTTATAAAGCCATTTCCACACAGCCATGTCGACAAGGGATACGCCCATGATCTCATAGGAACCCCAGAAGATGTCGAGCGCCTCCATGGCATCCTTGTTGGGATCCCTGTTTGGGAAGCCGAGTAACTCGAGGTCTCGTTTCTGGAATGTGAAGGCAAGGGCTTCAGTGAAAGCGGTGTTGGGAACTCCCTGCAACATATAATAATCCACAAAATAAAGGGAGATAGTCTGTTCAACATTATGTCCCAGCTCATGGATGGCAATGTTGTATCCTTTGTAGTCCATCCCTTCAGGGCCTATACGGGTGCGCAGATGTGCCTTGTCGCCCTTCATCGAGGCTCCCCAGGCATGTCCCGATCCTCTTGCGGGATCAACTGTGATATGTGACGCGATCTCTTTCGCTATGTCGGTTTTGAAACCCAGTTTCATCAGCATATTAGGAATATCTTTTTCAAAAGCTGAGGTGTTGGGGTATTTTTCCCGCGTCATTTTTGTGAGCATCTCCTGGTCGAGATTGCTTCGTGCCTTGAAGCCGTCGTACCAGATGTCGAACGGCTGCAGATCGCGGCCCAGCCGGCTCTTGATCAGGTCAGCTACCTTTTTGACCTGTTCCGATGAACAGAGCTTGGTAAAAGCCTCCTCCACATCCTCCTGGGAGATCTCCATCCCGCCGTTAAAAGCCCGCTGGATAAAGGTCGGGTATTCGGGAGTGTAGGGATCAATAAGCTTCATCGCCTTGAAGTTATTCAGCAATGTCTGGTAGCGCGTATCCGGCTCTGGTGTAACTGCCTCTTCCTCTCCCTCTTTGTAAACTTTGTTGGTGACGGGGTTCCATTGAACCTCAGGATTATCAATCACGGCTTCCGGGATATCCTGGCTGATGATACGGAGCATCACCTCATAGATCATCTGCTGTTTCAGCAATCCCTCATCACCGCTATTGTAATTGGCTTTGAGCTCGTCGCGCAGGTTCCAGTGGGAGAGTAGTTTCATATCCTTGTCGAAATGGGTCTGCATCTGGTCGTCCACCAGATGTCCAACCCAGATGTTGTATCCGGAGATATAATTATCGGAAGCAGAGAGCGCTTCTGAAACTTTCTGGTTGACATCAGCGGGAACACGTGAAGTGAACAGATCACCCATCCGCGCATAAGCCCATTGAAACCGCTTCCATTTTTCTGCATAATATGTCTTCTCTTTCAATGTGTAATTCGGAAAATTCAATGCAGTGATAAAGGCAATCTTGTTGGCAAAGAAATCGTCATCGAAATGAGATCCCGGACTGTAGGCCGCAAAGATCTCATCAACATCGAGCAGTTCATAGCTCGAAAGATGAATGGGTTCCTTCAGCTTCAGGCTCATGATGTTCATATGGCCGAAGAGGGTCTCAAGATTATCAGAGAGGCGGAGGAACAATTGATTCTTGATCACGGGATTATAGACATAATATTTTTTACAGAAAGCCTCAAAATCTGTTGCCGTCCCATCACTTTCCCTCCAGAGTGAAGCCACCTGGTTCACACCCTTTGCAATATAATACTCCTCCTCATCATCGTAATTTGCTGCGATCTGTTTGATCACTGAATCCACCTCAGCCTGGGTTACGAACTGGGGGATTTGATCTTTTTCGGCTTCCTGGCATTGGGTGAGAAGTAAGATAGCCGGAAACATCAACAGGTAAAAATACTTTTTCATGGTTCTGATTTATTGATGGTTTGTCAAAATTAGCCAAAATCAACATCTATCCCAAACCCGTTGAATTGATTCCTTATAACTTCCTGCTTACCTGCCGGATAAATCAATCCAACTTCATCATTCATAATATGATCTCCTGAAATACCAAGGCAGCCTAACTTCTGAAGCCACAGAGGGTTGTTGGGCAGCAAAGTTGTTCTTGTGATGGAGAGGGATTTGTAGAATGATGCGATTGAGCTTATATTTTCTTCTGTGTCAGTGATATTTGTTATCAAGGGTGTGCGTGGTAACAGCTTGAAATGTTGAGTCAGGCTACGTGCATGCAAACGGGTAAAATTTGACAAAATCACTTCATTATCCAAACCGCACCATTCCTTATGCTGCAACGGATCCATGATCTTTATATCATAATAAATGATATCAGTATAAGGCAGAATAAAATCTTCAAATGCTTCAAGATCAAAATATCCTGAAGTTTGAAGTAATGTGTCAATACCTGCATGCTTTAATTCTTGCAACAATTGGGAGATGAACTTCATGTATAGGGTTGCTTCGCCGCCCGATAACGTGACGCCTCCACCGGAAGTCTCAAAATAGGTTTTGTAGGGAATAATTTTACTGATAACCTCGTCAACACTCATAGAGCTTCCCGAAACCTTCAACGACGAAGATGGACATACATCAACACATAAAAAACAATTGGTGCAAAGCTCCCGGTCGATGAAGTGCGGAAAGTCAAATGAAATTGCATTTTCGGGACATTCTTCAATACAACTACCATCTGAGATACATGTTTCTTTTTCCCACCACAATTCCGAGACTGAGTTCTTCCCTTCGGGATTCTGGCACCAGGCACAATTCAGCGGGCAACCCTTGAAGAAAACAACACTCCGGATGCCGGGACCATCTTCCAGAGAGTTATGTTTTATTTCGAAGACTGGTGCTTGCAATAAAAGGCTAGATTTTAAATTCGGTTCTGCCAATAATTTCTAACTGTAAATCTTGCTGCATTCGGGTATAATACCCGGTGTAACCTGAAACACGCATAATGAGGTCGGGATATAGTTCGGGATGAGCCATGGCATCTTTCAGTGTATCGGTATCCACGATATTGATCTGGATCTGCATCCCTCCATTGATAAAATATGTTTGAATATAATTGGCAATGTGATCAACATTCTGTTTGTGAGAATCACTTTTTGAGCAGGAAAGACGAACGTTAAATGTATAGTTGTTCTCACAGTTCAATGGATCAATGCTGGCAACATCATTCAAATTGTCAAGGATGTTATTTGATGCCAATGGGTTCGGTGTAAGTCCCGAAGTAAAAGGCTTTCCTGCATATCTTCCTGAGGCTGATGCCCCTGAAACACGTCCGTAAACAGTATGGTTGTTATTAGTCCGGTAACCGGGAAAATAGCATCCCCCACGTCCATTCTGATGGCTGTGAAGGTAGTCAGCAATCATCGTGGTAACCCTACTGACCATTTCTCTTCCACTTTCGTGGCCGGAGCCAAACTTGGGAACCCTGTTTTCAATATAGGCATGCAATCGCTCATATCCCACAAAGTCCGCATCCATAGCATCCTTCAGCTCACTGAAAGTATATTTTTTGTCTTCAAACACCACCTTTTTTATCACCAATAAGGAGTCAACTACATCCGAGAGAGCGGTAAAAGCAGCCCCTGAAGAGTTGTATTTGGCTCCTCCGTGCGTCATACCAATTCCATCTTTTATACAATTTTCCAGCATGGCTGAATTGAGGGGAGCTGGCATCAGGTATTGTTGAGTTTTAAGTATTTGAAGCGATGCCTCTGTAGCTTGCTTATAGATAAAATTAAACTGTGCATTGAAGGCGGCGAAAAAGGCATCGAAGGTTTGAAAGTCTTGCACTTCACCTGTTTTCGGGCCGAAATCCCATTTGGCTGAGGGGTGATACCCGTTGTAGATAGCCATGGTTAAAGGAACCATCAGATTCGAATCCATGTCACCGGTTGCAGCAAAGTGTTGTCCATGGATCACCGGTTCAACACATCCGCACGACACCCAGTTTCGGGCATCTTTGATGTCCCATCCATGTTGGCACAACGCATCAATTATTGCCTTGTCGTTATGGACCGAAGGAGTTCCACTGGTAATATAGTTCAACTCTGCAACACGCCTGATGTAGGTTGTGCTGTTTACACCAACCATATACCGGGCATCCATGTCGGGATCGTTGAGAGAGAGCATCTCAGCAACTTTCAGTACGATGTAAGTCATATCATTTACAGCATCTTCACCCTCTGGAGTTACGCCTCCAACCATCACAGATGTCACACCTGGAGCTCCCGAATTTTGCCATGAAGCCACAGTTGCCGCAGCAACAAGATGGTTGGTAAAACGTAAACACAAGCAACCCACAAGTTCCATGGCATGGGCAATATATTCCTCCCTCTTATTCTCTGGCAACTTTTTTATATCCGCCTCGAAATAGGGTTGTAATATCTGATCAAGTCTGCCAATCGTAATACTCTCATCCATGGCATCCAGACAAACACCAATAAACATGATCCAGAGCGTTTGAACTGCCTCATGCAGCGTACGTGCAGGATGTTTCGGTACTCTCTGGAGTGTTTCGTAAATAGTTTGAAGTTCAGCTTTCCGTTTCGGGTCCTTTTCTGCTGCCTCTTCCCTCTTTACCACTTCAGCCAGATGAGCTGTATAGGCCAGCATTCCGTCAATTGCGGCAGCCATGGCTTCCCAGCTGTTCTTCTTAGCGATATTCGTTTTTTGATAGTCTGGCGATGACTTGCTGAATCCCTCCAGGTTTGCCTCAATTTCCTGCCTTGAACGATCAAGTCCTTCGTGGACAATTTTCTCAAAACCAGGGCTTCCGGGGTTTAATGAAACAAGCCCCCACAGGTTAAAGCAGAACATCCTGTCGTTAATTTTTGCCGACAGGGGATAATCATTGACATCTTTCCAACGTTGCTGGATATATTTATCTCTCCAATACGGGAAAACATATCTGCTAAGCGTATTTTTGGTCTCTTCGCTGATAGAAAATGGATCAAGCTCACGATATGGAATTGTATTCAGCTCTCCCCATATTGACCAACCAACTGTATAAGGCTGATTTACGGAACCGCAGATAGGGTTAGGTGTAACGGTGCCTGCAAGAAGATCATCCTGACGGATTACCGGTTTTTTGTTTTTCATCAGGTATTCAAATCCTTTAGCAGTGCGCAGCATGGGATCCCAGGGTGTTCCGTCCTTTTGTTTGTCGAAACCATGTTCAACGAAATAGTCTGTAAGCAATTTCCCTTGTTCAGCTGTTATCTCCGGCATCGTGTTCAGATGATCTTCTTTGAATTTTATCAGTCGCGGAAAATCATCGAGGGTGTAGTGAGAAAGAAAAGGTTCTTTGAGCCATTTTACCCCTTTGTCTATTTGGTCAGCTTTCAGCCTGCTTTCGATACGCTCTTTTTTCATATTCCGCACAGGATGTAAAGCATCCTTAGCCGCATCAATATTTTGTTCCTTATGGTCGCTGATAATAGTTTTGAACTCCTTGATATCATCCTGCCAGGATAACAGACTGATTAAATAGTTAACATACCCGAAAATGGAAAGATTCCCCTCAATTCGTACACGACTTGCCAGAAACATCCTGATTGCCTCATCAGAACTGGCATTTACATATTTCTCAAACTCTTCCGGCGAATCAAAAATAAGGGTTGCATCAGCCTTCTCATCGCAGAAATCGCTTTTCATGCTAAATACCCCATCATTAACAATTACTGTTGATTTAATTAAATCATCTGCTGTTTTTATCCCGATAATGGCATTAATAGGTCTCAACTCTCCTACCATCTCCTTGCGAAATTTTTCATCACCATTTAGTGCACTTGCTATTCCTGTAAGTGTATCATTCAGCAATTTCGAGGCTTGAAATCCCTCGGTCTCTTTTGACTTTTTTGAAATTATCTTTTTCAGTTGCTCCATAGTTATAAGGCTGTTAGTTAGTTATTTCCACATTGTTAGAAGGGGCAGAAAAGGTAAAAAGAGCTCTTAACTTGTCGATAAACTCACCACCCAGAATAAATATACTTGAAATGAATATAGCATCAAATGCAAGCAGGATATACAGACAATTGGTATAGCCTATCACATGAACGTAATCAAAGTAAAGTAATACCTCCATGAGAAAGGACGGTATGGCCAGACTAATGAGAAACAACCAGATACCTATACGATAGCGCAACTTACTAATGGGCTTAAACCCCGGATCGCCTGCATCTTTGAAGAATCTCTTTTTTAGTTTTGTTTTTATGATATTAATAAACTCTTTGCCAAGAAGTACAACGGAAATGGCAAACGCCACCTCGGCAGAGATTAGCAACACTGAGGAGAGCGATAACGCTTCGGTTGTTGAAAAGTCTAAAAACGGCTCTATCAGAAATACAAAAATATAGGGTATCCAGGAATAGGTGAACAGCACAATGCCCAGGTAGAATTTCCAGTTTTTTTTCATAATGATTTCTTTTTCTTTCAGTAGCCGAAAGTACGGAAAATATGCGACACTGGTTTTTGAATTAAATCTGCGAACAACCTATTGAAAACGGATTTTCATTGATAATCCCTTTTTACTAATTTTGCCCTGAAAACATTTTCACCAGTTCACTAGTTCACCAGTTCACCAGTTCACCAGTTCACTAGTTCACCAGTTCACCAGTTCACCAATTCACCAGTTCACAAACTACCATGAAACAATTAATAGAATGCGTCCCCAACTTCTCAGAAGGTCGCGATATGTCTGTCATCAAACAGATTACCGACGAAATCGAGAAGATTGAAGGTGTCAAACTTTTGGATGTCGACCCCGGTAAAGCTACCAACCGCACGGTTGTTACCTTCGTTGGAACTCCGGATGCCGTGATTGATGCGGCCTTTCAGGCCATTAAAAAGGCAGGCCAGATCATCGATATGAGCAAGCACCACGGGGAGCATCCCAGGTTTGGCGCAACCGATGTATGTCCACTGGTTCCCATTGCCAACATCACCATGGAAGAGACTGCTGCCTATGCGCATAAACTGGCAAAACGTGTTGGTGATGAGCTGGAGATTCCTGTCTATTGCTACGAAAATGCCGCCTTCACTCCCGAACGGCGGAACCTTGCAACCTGCCGTGCCGGCGAATACGAAGGCCTGCCCGAGAAACTGAAAGATCCGAAATGGAAACCTGACTTTGGCCCGGTGAGATTCAATCCGCATACCGGCGTTACAGCCATTGGCGCCAGGGATTTTCTGGTGGCCTACAACGTAAATCTCAACACCACATCTACCCGCCGTGCCAACGCTGTGGCTTTTGATATCCGTGAAAGAGGACGCCCCGAACGTGAGGGGAATTCAATTACAGGTAAACCGAAACTGGATGCAAACGGGAAGGATATCTGGATCCCGGGATCTCTGAAAGAGTGTAAAGCGATCGGCTGGTTCATTGAAGAGTATGGAATAGCGCAGATATCGATCAACCTCACCAACATCAGTATCACGCCGGTGCACGTTGCGTTTGAGGAGGCCAGTAAAAAAGCAATGGAAAGGGGAATGCGTGTCACCGGTTCGGAATTGGTAGGATTGGTCCCCAAAAAAGCAATGATCGATGCCGGAAGATATTTCCTGGAGAAGCAGAACCGGTCAACCGGCGTTTCGGAAGAGGAGATCATTAAGATTGCCGTGAAATCGCTCGGATTGGATGACCTGAAGCCGTTCATCCCAAAAGAGAAGATCATTGAGTTCCTGCTGGAAGATCCTTCACAGGATAATCTCATTGGGATGACATGCAAAGATTTTGCCAACGAAACTGCTTCAGAATCACCGGCTCCCGGCGGTGGATCAGTAGCTGCATATATTGGAGCATTGGGAATCTCCCTGGCAACGATGGTAGCAAACCTTTCCTCACATAAAGCCGGTTGGGACGATCGCTGGAAAGAGTTCTCCGACTGGGCCGAGAAAGGCCAGAAGATCAAGGACGAACTTCTCTACCTTGTTGATGAGGATACCCGCGCATTTAACCGTATTATGGATGCCTTCAGCCTGCCCAAAGGAACAGATGAGGAGAAAGCAGGCCGTACAGCTGCTATCCAGGAAGCAACGAAATATGCCATCGATATTCCTTTCCGCACTATGAAACGTGCGTTTGAATCCATGGAGATCATCCGGGCAATGGCTGAGACAGGAAACCCCAATTCAGTTTCCGATGCCGGTGTAGGAGCCCTTTGTGCTCGTTCTGCCGTGATAGGCGCATACCTTAATGTAAAGATCAATGCCTCTGGATTGAAGGACAAAGATTACCTTGATAGCTTGTTGAAAGAGGCAGATGAGATTGTTGAGAAAACAAAAATCGCCGAAGAGGAGATATTAGAGATTGTTAATAAAAAAATCACTGATTAACTCTTGATCCAGTCATCTTTTTTCCACCCCCAAACCCAAGTTTGCTTCGCTTTGCTCGCAAGGGGGCTTATTTCGCTGCGCGATATTTCTTCCCCTTCAAGGGGAGGATTAAGGAGGGGTCATCCCGAAGGGAGTAAGTCCCCTTGCGAGCAACGCGAAGCAAAAGGGGATTTAGGGGTAAGTAGGGGTTAGTTTATCCAGATCGGAGCCTCATTCACCCCATGGCAGGAGTTGCAATCTCCAGTGACAACCAGGGTCGACATTGCTTTTGTGGCACCGGAGATACCTCTTACTTGTGGATAGGCTCCCAATGCCGGGATCAGGGAGGAGGTTGTGAAGAAATTTCCATTGGCATCAATCTGCAGGGTTGCAACAAGCTCTCCGGTCCCACCCGGTCCGGTCCAGAAATATATGGTGCCGTTTGGTGATGGAGTGATTTGGTCCACTTTATAAACGGAGCCGGCTATCAGCCATATGTATTCACCAGTACCTCCTGTTTTGTGACAACTCATGCATAATTGTCCGTTGTTGTGGCTGGTAGTCCCACCGTTAACAGAGTAGACAGAAGTTGGCGAAGGTGGTAATTCTTTTTTTGAACAACCCGCCCATAACATCGTTACGATAACGGTCAACAAAAGAATGTTCGATGTTGTTTTCATATCTGTATCTTTTTAAGTCTTCAGTTTTCCCTCTTCCTTCTCCCTCGTCCTTCGTCCTTCGTCCCTCGTCCCTCGTCCCTCGTCAGTCCTTCAGGCATCTCACCAGGAATGCATTCGACCTTAACGCAGGATAAAACGATACGCTTGGTGTATATTCCCTGTTTGTTGGGACGTCATTGATTCCGTGTGCCAATGCTTTTTCCGGACCGTGAAGTGTCGATGACCAGAAGAGAGAAGAGTTGAGCACGGATGAAACAGCCTGAAACTTCCAAACTGAGTTGTGGAACCGGATCCCTTCCAACAGTGCGTTAAATCCGGAGAAGCCTGAATATTTCAGGGCATTCCCCGCTCCGTTGGATATATAGATTGAAATGAGTGTATTCCATTCTGTTTCTCCAGGGACATGCCATCCCGGAGGACATAATCCCTGCTCCCCTTCGGCAGAACGGTAACGCATCATTTCGCTCCACTGATACATCCCTCCATATGTGGAACAATTTACTGGATTATCGTTTAAGCAATATTTTTCTGTCAAACAGTTGTTTCGTTGCATTTGAGAGGAACCAACGACATTCCCGAAGTTCAGATTAGAGGCCATCCAGCATTGGGTTCCTATCAGAACGGTAGGGTATGATTGATCGTCGCGGATATCAGTCAGATTGTCGCCGCAGATATGGGATACGGGATCCGCTACCTGGATGGTTAGGGAGGAGCTGTCGGTACAGCCGAAATCGTTGAAATATATGTAAGTGATTTCATGCGTTCCTGCACCCGCTATGCCCGGATAGAAAAGCCTGCCATTGATACTGTTTCCGGTATAAATGCCGTTGGCAGGAGTGCCTCCGGAGAGCCAGATTGGCTTTGCACTTACATTGGTTATAGTATCGAAGCAGGCTGTGAATGTAACCACCGGCAGTGGGTTCACGGTGACGATAGCCGAATTTGATGTGCCGAAACAACCATTCGCCGTAGGGGCGACCTGGTAGGTCGCCCATCCCGGCATATACACTGAATTGGTCAGCATCTGCTGTATCCAGTCTCCCGAACCGTCAGAATAGCCCGAAATATCCGGAGAACTGGCAGATGCTGTCCAGGAAAAGGTTGCCCCGGCCACATTTGATTGCAGGACCAAACCGGTAGTTTGACCACTGCAGATTTCCTGGCTGGTGGGATCGAAAAGAACATCAGCCACGGGAAAAACAGTCACTATGAAATCTGCTGAGTCGCCTGAACAGTTGTTGGCGGTTGCTGCAACACGGTAGGTCGCGGTTTCAATGCTATACCCGCTGTTAACAATAGACTGGATTATATTCTCCCCGCTTCCTGAGGTAAATCCCGACAGGCTCGGGGAGCTGCTGAATGCCCGCCATGCAAAGGTTGAACCTGCGAGGTCAGCCTGGAGAATGTAACCCGTAGTGCCTGCTGAGCAGATTGAATCCGTAGTGATTGAATTGATGACAACGGGACGGGGATTGACCATGACAGATGTTGATCCGGGAGCTGCCCCTGTACAACCGGGGCCCATTTGGTAATTGACGGTGACCTCCTTCAATCCTGTTGTGGTCCAGGTAATGTCAATCTGGTCAGTACCCCCTCCGGTAAAGGATCCATCCGGTGAAACGGTCCAGATATATCCGCTCATCCCGCTCTGGGTGGCGAAGGAAGTTATCGCGTCAGGGCAGGTGCTATTCGGGGGATTGGTGATTGTTGGCACCGGAAGAAGAGCCACATCGACGCTGAAAATTGATGGAGTTGCCGCCCTGCATCCGTTCAGATCTGTGTAATTTACAGTAATGCTGTTCAGTCCGATAGAAGTCCAGGTTACAAGCAACGTATCGGGTGTAGTCCCGGAAGCAGGCGTTCCCCCGTTAACGGTCCAGGTATATCCAGACATACCGGCTAGCGTAAAATACACTGGTCCCGGTGTATTTACACAGGCAATAGCAGGGCCGCTGATGATTGGAACAGGCAACGGATTCACGGTAACCTGATAGGAGGCAGGATTAACTGCAGTGCATTGGGTAGTTGACTCTGTGTAATTTACGGTGACGGTATAGGTCCCCGCTGTATTCCAGGTGAGGGTGACGCTGTTATCGTTGACACCTCCGCCTGCTGTGACTGTCGCCTCAGGAGGAACGACCCAGGTATAATCTGTTTTACCGGCCTGGGTTGTATAGATTTTATCTGGAATGTTAAGACATACAGAGTTTTCTCCGGAGATAAATGTTGGATCAGGCAAAGCGTTCACGGTAACATCGAATAGGGTAGGGGTAGCAGCAGTACATTGGGTAGAGGGCTCAGTATAATTCACACTGATAGAATAGTTACCCACGGTGTTCCAGGTCAACGTGATGCTGTTGTCGCCCGGCCCCCCACCAGTTGTAATAGTTGCCTCAGGAGGGACAGCCCAGATGTAATTTGATTTATTGGGTTCAGCGGTATATACCTGCCCGGGAATGTTTAGGCATACAGAGCTCTCTCCGTTTGTAAATGCCGGAGTTGGTAAGGGGTTGACAAGAACAGAATACCCCGTAGCGTTAGCTGCGGTACATTGGGTAGTTGGTTCGGTATAATTTACAGTCACTGTGTAAGTCCCTGCACTGGTCCATGTAATAGTGACTGTACTGTCATTGAGGCCGCCACCGGCTGTGATTGTTGCTTCAAGAGGGACAACCCATATATATGTTGATTTTCCTGACTGCGTGGTATAGACGTTGCCTGGGATGTTCAGGCAAACTGAGCTTTCTCCGGTAATGGTTGGATCCGGCAATGGTTTTACAATTACGTCAAAGGTGCTGGCACTTGCAGCGGTACATTGGGTGGTTGGTTCTGTGTAATTAATGCCGATGGAAAAATTCCCGGCTGTATTCCAGGTGAGAACTATGATATCATCATTGGGACCACCACCGGCAGTAACCGTTGCTTCGGGGGGAATGCTCCAGACATAATTTAATTTCCCGGGTTCAGTAATATAGGCATTTCCCGCGATATTAAGGCATACAGAGTTCTCCCCTGCAATAAATACAGGGACAGGCAACGAATTAACCGTCACCTCAAAAATTTCCGGATTTTCTCCGGAACACAGGGTTACCGGATCGGTATAGTTTACGCTTACAGGATATGGTGCTCCCACAGTGGTCCAGGTCAGGGTTACGCTATTGTCGCTGGTTGTTCCTCCGGTAGTTACGGTTGCCTCAGGTGGGATCGTCCAGATATAATTTAACTTGCCGGCATCAGTGGTATATACGTTCCCTGGAATACCGGGACATACGGAGCTTTCACCAAAAGTAAAAATGGGGACCGGCAAAGGATGTACAAGCAGTTCCAGTGTATCCCGTTCCGGCACACCACATCCCTCTTCAACAAGGAGGATATATTGATGGATACCCGGCGGTGGTGAGACGTTGACTATGCTGTCATGGCCGGTGATGCCTTCCCAGGTATACTCATAGGGCCGTTGCCCCCCCCAACCCGTACCTGAAAGCGTTGCCGAATCTCCTGCGCAGATTGTATCATCACCTCCGGCATTTACAAAAAACGGAGTATTGTCATCAATCAGGATCGTATCATTCAGAGTTTGGTTGGGAGTACATCCTTGCTGGATGAATGAAAGGATCACAGTTTCAGTTCCTTCAGTGATGCCGTCATAGAGTGGCTGAATGATGAGGGAAGCTGTCGTTTGTCCTGCCGGAATGACAAGGGAATCTGGAATCTGTGTGTAATCCACCCCGTTGACTGCAGTTCCACTGATGGTAAAATAGATAGTATACGGTTGTGAAACTGCCTCGGGAGAAACCACGCTAACCGTTGCATTGCTGCATCCCTCAATGGCTCTCTCTCCAAGGGAAGGAACCGAGAAGCTGGTATTTACCGTTACTCCAACCGAGCTGAAACTATTCTTCTCAAGGAAAACACCCGAATCAAGAATATGATCAACGGCATCACCGATTGCCAGTTTAATATGATAGGTAGAGCACGGAGTAACCGCATGCCAGGCGGTAAATACATAGGAAAATCCATCGTATTGCAAGTAAGCTCCCTGCACTTCCGGACAGTTCTGGAATCCATTTCCATTTGGCTGGTTACACCAGTTGGTGGTTTGGTCATTGCACATGTTGTTGATCGTAACAGGGAGCGCGCCACCTGGAAGCAGGGCAATATTATCAGCGCTGTTGGAATAAGGGCCCGTAATGCCAGGTCCGCTGAGGAAAAACCCAAAGGCATCATTGATTGAGGAACAGTAGTCATAAAATTCCTCAGAACCAAAGACATACCTGAACTCAATGGTATCTGATTCCGGGATGAAATCAAATTCCAGGACACACTTGTCGAATGTACTGGTTCCTGCAATAATGGTCAGGTCAGGATCTCCGGTACCGCCTGTATTCGCACCTGTATTTCCTGAATTGGGTCCAATCGCCAGGCTGGCCTGTCCGCTGGTCATCAAAATACCGGAAGCGATGCCAAGTTGTCCGAGTGCCGGGCCTTCTGCAACGAATGTACCTATCTGGTTGGATGAAATCGGGAGAGAAGATCCGTTGTAGGTTACGTTACTGATGGCGACTCCTTCTCCAATAAGCCAGTTTGCGACAAGTTGTTCAGGTGTCATAGCCATAGCCGACCCCTCAACAACTGTCAACTGTGCCCTCGCGGGGAGAGCAGCAATCATCATCAGTAAGAGAGCAAAAAGAGAGAGGTATTTGGAGGACCGGGTAATTTCTTTCAGCTTTTATCAAATGTATACAACAAAAATACTAAATATATAACACCTATTTATAATAAAGGTTGCTTCTTCTCTCGTCCCCAAACCTCCTGCTCACCCCTAAATCCCCTAAAGGGGACTTACTCCGCGTTGCGGGATTTCCTCCCCTTCAAGGGGAGGGTAGGGAGGGGTCATGTGTATAAGGGGAGGATAAAGGAGGGGTCATCTTGCGTAGCAAGTGTAAGTCCCCTTTAGGGGATTTAGGGGTGTCAATCCTCCAGGCAACGAACCGAAAATGCGTTATTCCGCATCGATGGATAATAGGAAACAGAGGGTGTGTATTCAATATCTACCATCACATCATTTACACCGTGTGCCCAGGCTTTATTGGGACCTTGCTGTGTTGAGGACCAGTAAAGGGTGGAATGCAGGAGCGGATTGGCGGGTCCGTAAATCCAGGTTTTGTTGAATCCCCGGAAACCAGCCAGGAGGGCGTTGAATCCGGAGTAACCGTTTGCTTTCATTGCACTTCCGGCAAAGCCATTGTTGGTATAGTTGTTGAAGAGGATGGTCCACTCTGCTTCAGTTGGGAGGTGCCAGCCTGGTAAACAGATTCCCTGGGCGGCTTCGGTCGACTCATAGGTCATCACCTCATCCCATTGGTACCGGCCGCCTGTTGCGACGCAATTGGAGGGAGTGTCGTTGTAACAATATTTTTCCACAAGGCAATTATCCCGCTGGGATGTGGAGCTGTTGATTGACTGGCCATAATTGAGGCTGGCCGCTAACCAGCATTGAGATCCGATCAAAACAGTTGGATAGACATTTGCATCCCTGACGTCGGTAACGGGATTTCCGCAGGTAAACGGAACTGGCGCTAAAACTGTGATCCGGATGGAGTCCTTGGTTGGACAATCAAACATATTGGTATACGTGTAGTATATCATGTGAATTCCTGCTCCGGCCGATGAGGGTGTGAAAATGCCTGTCGTTGAGTTCACCCCGGGGCCGGTGAATATCCCTCCTGCAGGGCTTCCGCCTTTGAGGTTAATGGGTGCAGCCTGTGTGGTAGTTACCGTATCCACACACTGTTGCAGGATAACCTGTGCGGCAGGAAGTACACTGATGGAAACTGTTCCGGGAGTACCCTGACAGCTTCCGATAGAAGGAGTCACCAGGTATGTTGCTGATCCCTGTATATATTCTGCATTGAATAACATCTGTTGGATTATGGTTCCAGAACCAGGCGAAAAGCCCGAAATCCCGATGCCACCGGAGGCAGTCCATATAAAATTGACTCCCGGAGTAGTTGAACTCAGGTTGATCATACATGAGCTTTCTGTACAGATGGTTTGTGCGGGTGGCGTGGTAATGACATCCGGAACAGGGTGGACCGTGACAATGAAATCTGCAGGTAAACCCGTGCACTGATCGGATGTTGCGGTAACGGAATAGGTCACCGTTTGATTCGAAAGGCTGGAATTATGCAGTGTCTGACTGATCGTACTACCCGAACCATCGCTGAATCCGGTAACCTGTGGAGAACTCCCGGTGGCACTCCAGGTAAAGGAAGATGCAGGAAGACTTGATTGTAAGTTAATGTAGGTAGTTTCGCCGGAGCAGATGTCGAAGTTTGTGATACCATTTGTGATACCGGGAATCGGTCTGACTTCCCCAATGATTTGAGTGCGGGTCCCGCTCGTACATTGGATGGAGGTATCTTTAGCTTCCACATAAAACGAAGTTGTGGTCGAAATCGTTGTTGTAAAATTTGGATCTGTCGATGGGAATGGGGTTCCTCCAGCAGGTACATCGTACCAGTAATAGATTTCATTGGGTTGAGAAATAACACTTAAGGTGATAGTTCCCGGGCCGCATCGGAAGAAGAGCGGGCTGGTAGCTACAGGAGGTGGGGGAGGTGCATTGATAGTCACCGTTTGTGATGCAATGGTCAAACATGGAGCGGCAATGGTTCGCGTAACGGTATAGATCCCGGTAGCGCTGGCAGGCAAATTGATCTCTCCGGTAATATTGTTAACAAATACAAGCCCTGGCGGAGAAGAGGAAAAGGATCCACCCGTTTGAAGCAGTGTTGGAGTGGGATTTTGCTGGTTTTGACAATATGCGTTATCCGGGTAATTGAATGCCGCGTCAATAACAGTTACGGTTACATCCGCAGAAGCATTCCCACTTCCCGAGCAGTTTTCCACAACAGCCGTATAAATGGTTGTGACCACCGGTGAAATGACGAGTGTTTGTCCATACCCAACAATGGTTCCTCCCGGATACCCCCCTGTGTACCATTTCACGCCGCTGGGATTGAAGCGTGTGCTTTCGTTCGATGCTGTCCAGTTTGAAAAGTTTCTGCCCGGTGCAGTGAAGGCAACGGTTCCCGCAGCATTGTGAACGCCCTGGGTTGCGCCGTTATTCTGGAAAGAACAGTATGGTTTGTTTGTAATATGGTTTTCAATTCTGCTGGATTGTTCGTTAAGGACAATCTGGAATCTTCCATATGTTGCCAGACATCCATACATCGGACAGTCCTGCCAGTAAACTACCAGTTTTCGGTTTGGGGAGGTTCCTAACAGTTTATAAAAAACATAGGGTGGAATGAATGAACCACCGTTTCCTGGATACCAATCCTGCCATGGAGCCATGATGCAGTTTTTGGGAACCCCGTTGGCCGTATTGGGGATCGTAGTTGGCGTAAATGTCGTCCAGTCAGAATTGTATGTAAATCCAACCCACCCGTTTGAACCTACCCAAAACTGCGTATAGTTCTGGCTGAAAAAGCAGAATGTGAAACCAATGTTAAAAGGTCCGGCAATCCGGTCATCACCATTCCCATCGAACGTAATCCCTGTCCCACCAAAGTAGGACTCAGGTTGGTAAGGGATTGTTTCAAACGTATAACTCTCTGTCCCGAATCCGCTTCCCTGAGGAGTTGCAAGTAAGCTGGCAGTGCCTCCTATACATATAGTTGTATCGTTGCTGACAGTCAGGTCCTGGCTATTCCCGGCGACCGACCACACAAGGCAAAAAATGATTGTATATATATACTTCTTCACAAATCAGGCTAATATATCCTTACTCCTCATTCCACACTCTGCCCCTAGATCCCGGTTTGCTTCGCATCTGCTTCTCCCGAGTACTCGGGATCGCAGCTTCGGCTCGCAAGGGGACTTGTTCCCGCACCGCGGGATTCGCTCCCCTTCAAGGGGAGGGCAGGGAGGGGGCATCTTGCGCAGCAAGTGTAAGTCCCCTTCAGGGGATTTAGGGGTGAGCAAAAGGGCTAATCCTGCAAACAACGAACCGAAAACGCATTATTACGCACAGACGGATAATACGAAACGGAAGGTGTGTATTCAATATCAGCCATCACATCGTTTACCCCGTGTGCCCAGGCTTTATCATTACCTTGCATTGTTGATGACCAGTAGAGGGTGGAACGCAGGGTTGGATTGGTGGGGCCGTAATTCCACACGTTATTGAATCCCTGGAATCCGGCCAGCAGGGCATTGAATCCTGAATACCCGTTTATTTTCATGGCACTTCCGGCAAAGCCACTACTGGTATAGTTGTTGAACAGGATGGCCCACTCCGCTTCGGCAGGAAGATGCCAGCCAGGTGGACAGATTCCCTTGGCGGCATCGGCCAACTGATAAGCCATTACCTCATCCCATTGGTACCGACCGCCTGAAGTACTGCAATTTGAAGGACTGTCATTGTAACAGTATTTTTCTGCAACACAATTATCCCGTTGGTTCGTAGAGCTGTTGATAAATTGACCATAATTGAGGCTGGCAGCCATCCAGCATTGGTTTCCGATCAGGGCAGTAGGATATTGATTCCCATCCCGAAGGTCGGTCAGCAAATCTCCGCAGTTCCACGCTGACGGCGCCACAATTGTAATCGACCTGGTCATATTTTTTGCGCAGCCGAATTCATTGGTATAGGCGTAAGAAATAGTATGCACACCGGCTCCTGCCACACCCGGATAAAGAATACCGGCAGTGATTCCTGCACCACTGTAAGTGCCGTTAAGCGGGATACCACCTTTCAGGACTATTGGTTTTGCTGTTGTGAGGGTTATTGTATCAAAACAGCGTGTTAATGAGACCACTGGGTTGGGATTCACTGTTACAACCAGGGGAGGAGAGGTGATGCCCGCTCCGCAGCCATTCATACCTTTTACCCCAACCTGGGCAATACCGGAGAATGTCCCCGACCAGCTAATCAAAATTGATGACGAATTACCCGTGATGCTTCCTGCCGTTGATGGCGTGACAGACCAGGTATAGGAATTGGCATTACTGATTGCTGAGGTGCTGTAAGCGACATCAATTGCCCCCTGGCAAACATCATCATCTCCGCTGATACCGGTTGCGGCATCAGGGAGTGGATCAACCGTTATATTGCTCGTGGTTGAGTTGGTGCAACTGTTGGCATCAACATAGGTGTAAGTGATCTGGTGAACTCCCACACCGGCCGAAGCCGGATTAAATGTTCCGCCGGAAACGCCACCTCCTGAGTAGCTTCCTCCGGCAGGCGTTCCCCCTGTTAAAGGGATGGGGACTGCATTGATGCAAATGCTTCCCAAAGAAGGAAAAGATAACGGTGTAAGAGGAAAAACAGTCAGGTTTTTAGTGTCTGAACTGACACAATTATTGGCATCCGTATATGTGTATGTGATAGCATGTGTACCGGCTCCGGCCGTAGCCGGATCAAAAATACCTGCTGTAACCCCGGGTCCTGACCAGGTTCCGCCTGCAGGAGTGCCGCCCGACAGGCTAAAGGCCGGAGCATTTATACAAACTGAAACCAGGGTGGCAAGGGAAACTACAGGTAATGGATTAACAATAATGGATTTCTGATCGAATGCTGTACAACTGGTGGAAGGATCAGTATAGGTATATGTCACCTGGTGACTGCCCGCTCCGTATGAGGCTGGATTAAATGTAGTTATAGGCAGTCCTCCGATTGTATATGTTCCACCGGCAGGAGAACCACCGGTAAGTGTAAACGGAGGTTCATCAATGCATACCGGGGCATAGGAATTTAATGATACCACCGGGGCAGGAAGAATTGTGATTGTTTTGCTTTGATTGCTCCCCTGTCCGCATTCAACATTTACCCCTGCAACAGTAAGGTTTCCGGATGTGGCATCGTTTGCATAACTGACCGATATCGTAGTGTCATTTACAGGAACAATCGTTGCGCCGGTTCCGGTGTATCCCCAGACATACGAGGTTGAACTTGGTTCAACATTTATCCAGTAGGTATTTCCCGTGGATCCGGGACAAACGGAAGCAGGACCTGTTATAGGCCCGGGGGCAGGAGGTTTTCTGATCTGCGTAATTGTAACCGGACTTGTTGTAATATTTGCAACATACCACCAGGTATTTATGGTTCGCTGGTCGCCTCCCTGGTTGGTCCAGATATGACATGGTGAAACACTGCTGATACAACCTCCGGGAGGATTTTGGGCGGGACCCGGAGTCAACGGTGGTAGCGAGGTATCGTCCCAGTAGAAAGCAGGTTCAGGGCCGGCAGGCCTGACAAGGCTGACAATGAATCCCGAAGCATTGTTCTCCACGTCATAGATAGGCAGATGTGTCATTCCGTTTATATAGGTTCCGGTAAAGAAGAATGCTGAGCCGCTTGGTATCAGGATCGGGGGCGCTGACCCGTCATATCCGTCCCATATGATGGTATTCCACCCCTGTGTCACGTTCGTCGCAAGAAGCCTGTCGGTATATTGTGGCCCAAGCGCACTTAATTCCAACAAAATTTCCATTGTTCCGGATGCAGTCACTTCAAAAATGAACTCGACATTCCCATCATTACAGTTTGTGACCGTCTGGACCACAGGGTTATTGTTAACAAGCTGACCCAGAACACCGCTTGGATAACTGGCAATATCCGGATCGTTGAGGAATATTGGGAACTGGGGATAGGTATGAACTCCTGCAACGGACTTTCGTGCCTGGTTGGCTGGCATCCCGGGTCCAACAGGGAAACAACCCGACTGATTGCATGAAACGGAAAAATCGCGGCCTTCAAATCCGTTGGGATTCAGTTTTGTAATAATGCCATCAGGGGAGTATATAAAAAGCTCACCGTAAAATAGAGCATATTGTGTTGGGAAACCGGAACCTGGATTCCGTATCTGCCAGCATTTGGAAAACACCCGACCCAGCTTCGCAACAGGTGTTGGTATGGTCTTTACTACGGTGATATCGAAGAAATCATAAACCCGTTGACTGTTGTTACTAACCTGGAAGGTCATAAAATAGTCGCCATTCGTTGTCGGGGTGACAGAAAGAGATGAATACCCTGTCGGGTCTAAAACAGATGGTCCTTTAATTGCCTCCGAATAGCTGTTGATGTATCCTGGTTGTGAAGCAGTTGGGGTAGTCCCCGACCATACAGGTGTTCCGTCAGGTGCATGAATTCTGCAGTTTACTGCAGAACTGCTGCTTTGTCCAAGTCCGAAATGAATGACTTCTGTTGTGTAATCTGCTATATGGATGTATAATCTGTAGTCGACCGGACCATTGTATATTGCAAATGGATCACGTGCCTGGCCAAATATTGTTCCGTTTGCAATTAACAGCTGAGCCTCCTCTCCTTCAAATGGCATGATCTCTTTCGTCCCCTCAGCCTGCATCCATACAGGTGAAAGGCTAAAGACCAGAAACAGTGTAAGAAAGCGAGGCTTTAACCGAAACATATTGCATATTTTTCCCTGTAAAGTTATACAATCTCAGGAGAAAAAGGTTGCATTATTTGAGATGAAATGGTTACAGGTTATTTCGCCAGGGGGAACTGTTTGGTAAAGGGGGAACTTGACAATTCGTATGAACGTTTGTTTTTTATTCCTCCATCAGCATTAAATATATAAACGTTGTCAGATTTTGAATCTCTCAGGATTACTTTATACAAAGGGGCGTTACTGAAAGGAATATATGTGATTTCCAGCAGAGTGTAATTGGAATGATTATCTTTTAGGAACTTTTGGGTTGATGCCGGTAATGACTTCTCGGGAATGGATTGCTGGGGGACAGAGTTGCGTTCTGACTTAGAATTGGCTGTATTGGACATAGGAGGAGGATCTGTTGAAGTAGAGGAGAGGCTGTTTGCTTTTCTGAGGAAGGCACCCTCTTTATCAAAGATCATGACCCGTTTGTCGGTCCCAACCTCGATCACTGCTGCGTAGATTGTTTGTCCCTGTTCAATCCCCCGGGCTGCACGGGCGATCGTTGCCCCAGGCATGTTTTTCGTCAGATATTCATGAACTCCTTTTGGAAGTTCTTTTGCTTTGATCTCTTCGTAATCCTGTGAAAACAAAATGATTGGGAAGAGTACAGCGATTGCCAGAGATAAGATATTTTTCATAGAATGATGTAATTTATTTAACTACAAAACTACGAAATTGCCGGGATATTGTTCAAGTGAATCCTATAGATTGCTCCTGCTTTCCCGATTACCCCAAAACCTCCTACACACCCCTAAATCCAGTTTGCTTCGCTTCTCTCGCAAGGGGACTTGCTCGCTTCGCGATAGTTCCTCCCCTTCAAGGGGAGGCTAGGAGGGGTCATCCCACGTAGTGGGTGTAAGTCCCCTTCAGGGGATTTAGGGGTGTGCCTTGGATTTAGGGGTAATTCTAGTCTTTTATACACCTCACCGCAAACGCGTTACTCCTTGCCGATGGATAAAAAGAAACACTGGGTGTGTACTCAATATCGATCACTACTTCATTCATGCCATGAGCCCATGCTTTACCGATCCCCCAGGCGGTGGAAGACCAGTATAATTTCGATCGCAGGGTTGGGTCGTTGCCCGGGAACTTCCACACGCTGTTTTGGAACCGGATGCCAGTCATCAGGGCATT
>CALCGJ010000286.1 GCA_937900965.1 uncultured Bacteroidota bacterium
TGCCAATCTCTTATCTCCCCCCTATCTCCTACATCACGGCATGTGTGGTTTCAGAAGAGATCATGATCGAAGCGTGGGAAACCTATCCGAAGCAGACTTTCCGTAATCACTGTGAAATTGGCGGACCGAACGGCAGGCAACGACTTACTGTTCCAGTTAACCGGCCGAACGGGAATCATACCATGACAAAAGATATCCGGATCTCCTCCCACATTCCCTGGCAGAAGATCCATTGGCGGTCATTTGAGGCAGCATTTAACAAATCTCCCTTTTTTCTCTATTACCAGGATTACCTCCTCCCCTTTTACGAGAAGGAATTTGAATTTCTGCTGGATTTCAACCTGCAGCTCATGGATACCATCTTCCAGGCTATCCGGCTGGATAAATATGTAACATGTACTGAATCATTCGAAGATGCCCCCCTTGGCATAACAGACTTCAGGATTCAGTGGGCAGGAGGCAGTGGGCAGGAGGCAGGAGGCAGTTGGCAGGAGGCAGTGGACGGTGGGCAGTGGGCAGTGGGCAGGCAACCGGAGTATTATCAGGTATTTGGTGACAGGCACGGGTTTCTGAAGGATTTGAGTGTGGTGGATCTGCTGTTTAATCTGGGGCCGGAAGCTTTTGGTTATCTTAGATCCTCATCTTAATCAAGAATCTACCACAGATTACACAGATTTAATTTACCATTCTTTTTATCCCTTCTTTTAGATTTGGAACATTAAAGTTAATTAATAATCCAACCTTCCTGTCTGAAAGTTTCAGGTATGTCAACAACTGTGCATAATGTACCGGCGCGATGCATTCGACTGATTTGATTTCAACGATGACCTGATTTTCTACCAGCAAATCAATCCGATATCCAGCATTCAGTTTTATTCCCTGAAAAACAACTGGTAGTTGTTTTTGATTTTCCACGGAAAGGCCCTTTTGTGTAAGGCGATGAATTAAGCATACTTCATACGTCGACTCTAATAATCCAGGCCCCAGAGCTTTATGAACATCATATGCAGCCCCAATAACTTCATAAGTAATAGAATTTAGGTTCATAGAAAACAGTATTTTCTGTGTAATCTGTGTAATCTGTGGTTCTTCATCTCCTTAATCAGGAAACATGGCAAAAGGTTATATCAAGATCATCGCTTTTTTTAGTAATTTTGCACTCCCTTATTTAATCTAAATTAAATGTCAACTCTCCTCGATTTAAAGCAGGGTGAATCTGCACGGGTCATTAAGATCAGAGGGCGTGGACATTTCCGCCGCCGGCTGATGGAGATGGGCTTTGTAAAAGGGAAAGAGATCACTGTCGTCAAATCGGCTCCCCTTCAGGATCCGATCGAATACAAGATCATGGGTTACCATGTCTCTTTGAGGCAAAGTGAATCCCAGCTTGTTGAAGTGTTGACGGTTGATGATATTCGTCATGACGAGGAGGTGCGTGAAATTGTCGAACAGTTCAGTGTAAACCTGAAAGAGGAGTTGCTGAAAACAACAGCCGGTGAGAAGGGTAAGACTATCGAAGTGGCACTTGTTGGAAACCCAAACTGCGGAAAGACAACCCTCTTCAATTACATTTCAAAGTCGAGGGAGCATGTTGGCAACTTCGGTGGAGTAACAGTCGATTCCAAAAAGGCCTCTTTCAAGCAAAAAGGATACCGGTTTGAGATCACTGATCTCCCTGGAACTTACTCGCTGTCTGCTTATTCCCCGGAGGAGTTATTTGTCAGAAGCCATATCTTTATGGAGATGCCCGACATTGTGGTCAATGTAATCGATGCCTCCAACCTGGAACGAAACCTCTTCCTCACCACGCAGTTAATCGATATGGATATCCGGGTTGTACTGGCTCTTAATATGTATGATGAACTGACCGGCCGCGGAGATATCATTGATTATGAAGGGCTTGGAAAACTCCTTGGCATTCCTGTGATCCCCACTGTCAGCTCAAAGGGCAAAGGGGTGAAGGAGTTGTTTGATCGGATCATAGAGGTTTATGAAGACCGCGACCCGGTGACACGCCATATCCACATCAACTACGGTCTCGAAATTGAACGGTCGCTGGTAAGGATCCAGGATGTGATATGGAAAGATAAAACTGTGACGTTGAAAGCCTCCTCTCGGTATTATGCCATTAAACTCCTGGAAAAAGATCCCAATATCCCCCAGAACCTTATAAAGAGTAACTTCTACAAGGAGATCCTCGAGGCGGTGGATCAGGAGGTGGAGCGTCTTGAACGGATATACCGTGACGACTCCAACACGCTTATCACTGATGCCAGGTACGGATTCATAGCCGGGGCTTTAAAAGAGACACTGATTGAGAATCCATCTGTCAAAAAGGAGTATACCAGGAGCGATTTAATTGACCGTATCCTGACAAACAAGTATTTCGGGTTCCCACTGTTCATATTTTTTCTCTGGTTCATGTTCCAAACCACTTTTTCGCTGGGAGAATTCCCCAAACAATGGATCGAAACCGGGGTAGGATGGATCGCCGGTGAGGCTGGCGCCCTGATGCCTGTCGGACCATTGAAGGACCTGCTGGTAGATGGGGTGATCAATGGGGTAGGCAGCGTTATTGTATTCCTGCCAAATATCCTGATTCTATTCTTTTTCATCGCAGTGATGGAAGATAGCGGATATATGGCCAGGGCTGCCTTCATTATGGATAAACTGATGCACAAAATGGGGCTGCACGGACAGTCTTTCATCCCGCTGATAATGGGTTTCGGCTGCAATGTTCCGGCTATAATGGTCACCCGAACCCTTCGTAACCGCAACGACCGACTGGCCACTATGCTAATCAATCCATTCATGTCATGCAGTGCCCGGTTACCGGTATACATCCTGATAGCCGGAGCAGTATTTCCCGATCACGCCGGGACAGTTATCTTCCTGATCTATTTGACGGGAATCTTCCTGGCTGTACTGGTTTCGTTGATTTTCAAAAAGACACTCTTTAAAAGCAAAGAGGCACCTTTTGTGATGGAGCTGCCTCCCTACCGCATGCCGACCCTCCGAGTCAGTGTGCGTCACATGTGGGAGAAGGGACAGCAGTATATCAGGAAGATGGGCGGGATCATCCTGGTCGCCGTCATCATCATCTGGGCCCTGGAGTATTTTCCCGCCGGAAGCCAGGCATCTCATCATGAACGGCTGGAAAGATCGTATATCGCAAAGATTGGGAAGTTCATCGAGCCGGTAATAAAACCTCTCGGCTTCGACTGGAAGATGGGGGTAAGCCTGATCACAGGAGCCGCTGCCAAAGAGGTGGTAGTAAGTACGATGGGTGTACTTTATGGCTCAGAACATCCAGCAGATGGATCACCCAAACAGAACCTCCCTCTTTTGCTGAAGAATGTCAGGTATACCGACGGTCCTCAACTGGGGAAGCCGATCTTCACGCCTCTTGCCGGAATCTCCTACCTGCTTTTTATTCTTGTTTATATGCCCTGTGTTGCAGTCATCATCACAGTAAGCCGCGAATCAGGCAGCTGGAAATGGGCGCTATTTCTGATTCTATACACAACTGTCCTTGCCTGGCTTTTATCTTTCTCTGTATACCAACTTGGAAGCCTGATAATCTCATGATCTGGCAATATATTATCATCGGACTAATTGTTTCTGCCGCTGTAGCCTATACTGTTTACCGGCTGGTCAGGTATTTCACAGATCCCCTGAGGAAATGCAAGGACTGTGCAAGTTCATGCGGGGGCTGCGCGTTGGAGGAACTGAAGAGAAGTAGGGAGGTAGGGAAGTAGGGAAGTAGGGAAGTAGGGAAGTAGGGAAGTAGGGAGGTAGGGAGGTAGGGAGGTAGGGAGGTAGGGTGAAAAAGACTTTGTAATTCGTCATATGTTCGTAATTTTGAGGCCATAAAAACTCTCTTATGGAATTCGGTATTAACATGCAAAGCATCGTTCCGGTTCGAAAGGAACCTTCTCATCTCTCGGAAATAACCACTCAGCTCCTTTTCGGTGAACTTTTTCGCATCTATGAAACACGTGACAACTGGCATCTGGTTTGCAATGCGTGGGACAACTATGAAGGGTGGATCCCTGAGAAACAGGCTGTCATGATTGATGAAAAGGAGTTCTTACGGTTGCTGAATGCCGATACTCCGGTAGTGATGGACCTGGTCCAGCTGATTACAAATGAGTCTCAGAAGACAATGTTTGCCATCCCGCTTGGAAGTGCACTGCCCGGACTTGAGGGACAGTTCGTGAATATTGCCGGAGAGAATTTTCGCTTTGAAGGACAGGTATCAGACACCTCAGGTGTGGAGGATATCGAGTCGCCCGAGGAGAAGAGGGAGTTTTGCCAAAACCTGGTGGAAGATGCCATGATGTACCTTCACTCCCCCTACTTGTGGGGTGGACGTTCCCCTTTTGGAATCGATTGTTCGGGGCTGGTTCAGATGGTTTACCGACTGAGACAAATCAAAATCCTTCGGGATGCTTCCCAGCAGGCAACCCAGGGGGAGGTAGTCTCCCTGCTCGATGAAGCCGAACCTTGTGATATTGTTTTCTTCGATGATGAAGAGGGCGCTATCAACCATGTGGGCATCCTCGCCGACCGGTTCCGGGTTATCCACGCTTCAGGCAGTGTTCGCATCGATGCCATAGACCACCAGGGGATCTTCGATGGGAAACAGGAGAAATACACGCATAAACTGAGGCTTATTAAAAGAATAATATAACCAGAACCCACCCCTAAATCCCGTTTGCTTCGCGCTGCTCGCAAGGGGACTTGCTCCTCCCTACGGGAGGAAAAGACTGCGAAGCAGAGTAAGCCCCCTTCAGGGGGTTTGGGGGTGAGCAAGAGGTTTGGGGGTGAGCAAGAGGTTTGGGGCTGAGCAAGAGGTTTGGGGCTGAGCAAGAGGTTTGGGGGTGAGCAAGAGGTTTGGGATGATATTATTACTTCTGCTTTCTCGTTTTCCCTTCGCGCGGCTTTACATAGGGATCGTTGAAGATATAGGTCAACCGAAAGGTGATCACATTGTTGTGCTGCTTGCGGGTCCATACCTGATGTCCGGAATAGTTTGTAAATTCACGTGTTCTGATAGGCAGGAGGGAATATGAGTACCGAAGGTTTGCCCAAAGTCTCTTCCATATCCGCAGCTTTACATCCGCCAGAACCTGAAAATCAGCCAATGTATACGGACCCTGAAGTGTCGTATTTTCTATCCGAACACCATTTTCCCACTCGTTGACGCTTACCAGCTGTCCATAGGCAAAACCCAATCCTCCGGCGATGATCTTCTTATCGGTAAAGTGGACCATCAAGGGGATCTGTATGTAATTCAAATTCAACTTATAACCGCTATAAGAAGCGGGTACGCTGGTGTCGGGAGCCACTGTATCAGTGTAACCTTTCTGATAAGCTCCGTTCATGGAGAAAAGGAGCTCCAGGGTAACCGTCCATTTGCCCTCTTTTCCAAAAGGTACAATGACCGAAGGTCCGCCATTGAAGCCTATTTTTCTAAATCCATAAACTTCGTCGCCATCAACCTGTGAGAGATTAATCCCAGCCGACAGGGCACCCAGAAAACGTTGGGAGAATCCCTGGTTAACAAAAAAAAACGGTAGAGAGATCAGTATAACAAGTAGAATTCTATTCATCAGGTTTCAGGTTTCAGGTTTCAGGTTTCAGGTTTCCCCATTTCCCAGTTTGCAGTTCCCAGTTTGCAGTTTGCAAGTTGATAAAAGAATCAGACGAAACCGCTAAAACTTATCACTTAACACTTAAAACTTAACACTTAAAAGTTAATCCTTTGCACTTTTAGTCTTACGTTTAACGTCTACTTCCCTCTGTTATTATTCAGCCCTTTCATCGACAGCTGGATGCGTTTCCTGTTGATGTCGATATCCAGTATTTCCACCATCACTTTTTGATTAATTTTCACAATGGCGTTAGGATCCCTTACAAACCGGTCGGCCATCTGGCTGACGTGGACCAATCCATCCTGGTGCACACCTACATCCACGAAAGCTCCAAAAGCGGTGATGTTGGTTACGATACCGGGGATTTTCATGCCCTTATAAAGGTCGTTGATGGAATGAATATTTCTGTCGAATTCAAATATCTCAAACTGCTGCCTCGGGTCACGTCCCGGTTTTGCAAGCTCTTTGAGGATATCCTCCAGGGTGGGTAGACCTGTTTTTTCTGTCACATACTCTTTCAGATCAATCTGTTTGCGAAGTTCAGCCTGGGATATAAGTTCGGAAACAGAGCAATTGAGTCGCTTTGCCATTTTGTCGACCACATAGTAACTTTCCGGGTGAACAGAACTGCTGTCGAGCGGGTTTTTGGCTTCCCTGATCCGCAGGAAGCCTGCTGCCTGTTCAAATACTTTATCTCCAAAGCGTGGAACTTTCATAAGCTCCTTCCTGGAGGAGAAGGGGCCGTGTTCGTTCCTGAAGGTGATGATATTTTTTGCGAGGTTGGGGCCAACTCCTGAAACAAAAGCAAGCAATTGTTCGCTGGAGGTATTCACCTCCACGCCCACCATATTCACTGAGCTCTCCACTGTATCGGCGAGGCTCTGCTGCAGTGCCGACTGATCAACATCGTGCTGGTACTGCCCGACACCAATCGACTTAGGGTCGATCTTCACCAACTCAGCCAGGGGATCCATCAACCGACGCCCGATACTTACCGATCCCCTCACGGTGATGTCATAGTCGGGGAACTCCTTCCGGGCAATATCACTTGCTGAATAGACTGAAGCGCCGCTCTCGTTCACAACCAGAGCGATGAGCTCTTTATCAAACCGGATGGATCGTACCAGGCGCTCGGTTTCACGACCAGCAGTACCGTTGCCTATAGCGATTGCTTCGATTTTATACGCATTGGCGAGGGATTTGATCTTGTGGATCGACTCCTTCACTTCGTTCTGGGGAGGATGGGGGTAAATTGTTTCATTATGCACGAGTTTCCCCTGTGCATCAAGACAAACAATCTTACAGCCCGACCGAAATCCAGGGTCGATGGCAAGTACACGCTTCTGCCCTAACGGCGAAGCCATGAGGAGCTGTCGAAGGTTTTCGGCAAAGACACGAATCGCCTCTACATCAGCCTTCTCTTTGATCCACTGCCGCATTTCTGTCTCCATCGAGGGAAAAAGGAGCCGTTTGGCACAATCCCTGATCGCTTTCGCTACCAACTCCGAGGAGGCATTGTTCCCTTTCATGAATATCTTTTCAAGAATCTCATGTCCCCGATCCTCTTCCACATCAACACTCACCTTCAGAAATCCCTCTTTCTCTCCGCGAAACATCGCCAGGATACGGTGTGAAGGTGATTTGCGCAAGAGTTCATGCGAGTCGAAGTAGGTTTCAAATTTAACTCCATCCTCCTCCTTCCCTTTCGCAACTTTCGATGTGATGACAGAATCGCGCTGGAACAGCTGCCTGATCCGCCTGCGGACATAGGCATCTTCGTTAATCCATTCGGCAATGATATCGCTGGCACCCTGGAGCGCCTCCTTCACATCGTTGACTCCTTTCTCCGGATCAACAAATGCTTCGGCCCTACGTTCTATATCTTCATATTGTTGTGACAGGATGATCCTTGCAAGCGGCTCAAGTCCCTTCTCGCGTGCCATACTCGCCCGGGTCTTGCGCCTGGGTTTGAAAGGAAGGTAGATATCCTCCAACTCAGCCATGGTGCCGACATTCCGGATTGCCTTCTCAAGTTCATCTGTCAGCTTTTCCTGCTCCTGCAGAGACTTTAGGATCGTTTGTTTGCGGGCATCCAGATCATTGAGCTGCTGAAGCCTGTCGCGCACACTGGCGATTACCGTCTCATCCATGCTGCCTGTCATCTCTTTGCGGTAACGTGCTATAAAGGGGATTGTAGCTCCTCCCTCCAGCAGAAATAATGTACTCTTAACTAAGCCTTCTGCAACACTAAGTTCAGTGGAAATGATCTTCGAATACCGTTCAGTGCTCATTTTACCAGAGTAACTGTTCCCTTTAAAACAACATCGCCGGAGGTTACGATGTCTTCTCCAAGAAAATCAACCTGAAGGATCCAGACATAGGTAGACGATTCTGCAGGCTGATTCCCGACTGTACCATCCCATCCCTGATCTATATCATCGGATTGGAATACCAATTGGCCCCAACGGTTGTAAATATACATTTTAAAATTGATGTCGCGGTACAACCCAACTACCCGGAAAATGTCATTGAGGCCGTCGCCATTGGGAGTAAAGGCATTGGGGATATAATATTCAAACACCTTTACATACACTGAATCGGAATTGGTGCAACAGTTCCAATCCTGAACCTCTACCCAGTAATCGCCCTGTTCATTGACAGACAGACCCTGACCTTCGGAGCCGGTCGACCAAAAGTAGGATTGCATATCCGGAGTTGCCCAGAGTGTGATCGTTGATCCGGTATAAAGCAGGATCGTATCACCCAGATTGATCTCTGGCAACTCGTGGATCACAACATTACCGGTATCAGTAAACAGGATACCATTAAAATATTCGGTCAGGGTTACGGTGTAGGAACCAGGCTGGCTGTATGCATGTACCGGTTCCATATCTGTGGAGGTACTGCCGTCGCCGAAATCCCATAAAACCTCGTCGATATTGTCAGTATTGGTAATGTGAAACTGTGTGGCATCCAGGAAGCAACAGCTGTCATATGTAAATACAGGGATATCAACATAGCTTTGAACGATGTTGGGCAGGCTATAGATCCCATTTCTTCCATCCATAACAAAGCGGCTTCCGGGGAGGTTATCCAATTGGTTATAATTACACTCCGTTCCCGGACGGGTTGGGTTGTATATTACATCGAGGGAGTCGTTCTTTGAAAGGAGGTTGATGGTACGGGAGATATATATATGTCCGTCGGGTGCCAGCTGGATAGCTCCGAGTCGCATCCCCTGCGTAGAATCTACAGCAAAGGGATTGGCAAGGTCGTTATCCAGATCGAATTGCAATACGTAGGAGGGATTGGAGGGGGGACCGTTCCCGATAATCTGCAGGAGGGTGGAGTATACCATCCTGCTATCCGGCGAGAAGGCAATTCCGTAAGGGCTGATGCCGGTTTGGGTGGTTGTATGGCTATCTTTAAAGGATATCTCACCGGTACTGTTATCAAAGTCGAAGAGTTCAATCTTATTGGTCCCGGTGATAGCAAGAGCCAGTTTGCTGCCATCGGGAGAGGCTTTCATATATCCAATTGCGTTAACCTGCTCTGTGTAACCGCCTCCATGAATACTTCCGGCTGAACTGACAACCGGTTCCATAAACTCCCATTCTCTTACCAACCAGGCATAAAATTCATCCGAATCCCACTTGTGACCTATCACCCAGTAGTCGCGACCGTTGGCATGCCTGACGGAGGTGATCTTCTGGCATGCAGGCTTCAGTAATTCAACATTGATATACGTTTCAGCATCCCCAAGTCCGTTGCGTAACTTCATATCCACGATAGTATAGTTGATGCCTCGTGTTGTATATGTATTGTCGGGCATAAAGGCTAACACATCCACAGTAAAAACGTAGTATATGCTGTCTGGACCCGGCCTGGGAACCACGATGCATGGCTGTGTGACTCCCACATCACCGGCTAACTCTGTTGCTCCCGGCATCAGGCTGAAGGAACGATCCCATACCTTCCTTCCATTCGTAAAAAGCAGAAGGTTTCCCAAGCTGTCACTCATCACACCGCTCGCCTTGTACGCGGTCATTACATCCTGGTTTGTAAGCAGTGAAGCCGTGCCGGAGCTGAAACCGATGCCGGCATGTTCTCCGAAATACCAGATATCGGCCTGTTTTTGTGACCTGGGACAATTATTCTTTACTGGCGGATCATAGATCGACTTCTGAGCTGCGACATGCAATACTGACACACCAAAAATTATCAAAGAAACCAAATGAAAAAAGAGCCGGTTTTGTCGCACTTAGTTGATGATTAGTTTTTTTGTCAGCACTTTATCTCTGCTCTCCACTTTCATCAGATATATTCCTGCCGGTAATGCCGTAAGATCTTTTGTGATCCGTTCATTTCCAGGTGTCATCCTTTCGATAGAATAGGTTTCCACCTGTTGTCCGAAGACATTCAGTACTGAAAGGGTAAATTCATCGGGGATCTCTAATCGGTCGATATTTATTGTACCGTTGGTTGGATTGGGGTAGATCTCTATGCGGGTCTCGTTTTCCGAATCATTTATTCCAACACATGCGTTAAACGAAAAGATCACATTGATGGACGCGGCTGATGTACAACCATCGCTGTTTGTCACCTCCACAGAATAGGTCTGGATATCGTACCCGATACCGGTTGTATTTACCTGGATGGACTGGGTTACAGCCCCGTTCGACCATAAAAAAGCGGCACCGGCATTCTGAGCGTCAAGCACTGCAGTATCATAAATACAGACGTTGGTATCCGGCGGTCCCAGGTATATCTCAGGTTGCGGATAGATCCCTACGGATATACTCCCTATTGACGTATTGAAGCCGTCAAAGACAGAAACACTGTAGGTGGTATTGACAACCGGAGTGACCACAGGGTCAGGCTCGGTTGAGCTGAATCCAGGAGGGTAGGAACTCCAGGTGTATTCATAGAAGCCCACATTCCCGCCACTTGCAGAGGCGAGGAGTTGTGTGCTTTCACCGCGACAGATGAAGGCGGGGAAAGCACCCGGATTGGCAGACAGAACACCCCCAATGACATCTACGGTCACGTTGGCCAGGTTTTCGCTGAAACAGTTGGTTGCCAGGTCGGTTACCACCAGAGAGTATACGGTAATACTGGCGAGGTTGGTTGTTTGTGGATTCTGTACGTTGGCATTGACAAGCATGCTGGCAGGTGACCATGCATAGAAATAATTGCTCGTTCCTCCCGGGACAGAACCATTGAGGAAGGTGTATGTCCCATTAGGGATTGCGGTGTTGGTTCCGGCATCGGCAACCGGTGGCTGGATTACAGTGACGGTCACCTGGGTTGAGCTTGCATTGTAGCCGTCGTTCACGGAGACGTCATAGGTTGAGGTTACCTGTGGCTGAACCACCGGGTTAGGAAGGGTAGAGTAAAAACCTCCCGGGCCAGTCCATTCGAAGCTGTAATTCCCTGCTCCTCCCGATCCGATGGCATTGAGCTGGGTAGTAGCTCCCCTGCAGATGGATGAAGGTGTTGCGATACCATTCACTGCCAGGGCGCCGCCGGTAATATTAACCGTAACAATATCAGTCCCCTGACAGGATGCCGAATCGTCGGTAACGGTAAGGGTAAACAGGGTGGTGGCAAAAAGATTGACTGTTTGGGGATCCTGAACATTTGGATCGACCAGTTTATTGGCCGGATCCCAATGGTAGTTGTAGGAGCCGCTGCCACCGGTACAGCTACCCAGGAGGGTAGTATAAACACCGTTAGGAATTGTTATATCGTCTCCGGCATCAGCTTCCGGGAGGTAGATAACAGCTGTAGTCTCACTCGTATCGATGGCTGGCTGCCCGTTGACTGAGATAGTGAGGTAATACATCCCGGCGTTGACGGGAGTGGCGTTGGTGATTGTCGGGTTTTGGGCGCTGGACGTGAAGTTATCCGGGCCCCACCACGAATAGATGGCATTGCTAACAGCTTCGGCTGACAGCTGCAACGTTTGTCCGGAACAAATTGGAGAGTTGTTGGTTGCCGGCGGGGGTAAAATGGAACAATCGGTAGTGCCGCTTCCACCGGTCTGGGAGAAGATGATGTTACAGGGCTGGTTCGAATAGTTTGTGATTACCAGCATATAATATTCCCCGGTTTGCCCGTTGGGGATATTACATGTCTCCTGAGGTAAAGGGGAGTAACTGCAATCTACCACCTTCGCACCTGTAAGCAGATTACAGCAGTCTGTTGATGTAAACGGGCCCCAGCAGCAGAAATCAATATCCTTCGATGGTACGCTGTACATATAGATGACGATATTCCCGGGATCGGCCACTTTCATATAGTACCATGCCGGGTTTGGAGTTGTTGACAGACAATTATAATTTGGCCCGGGCTGTCCTGAACCGGCATTTACCCCTGCAGGGAAATTATATGTAGATCCTGTACAGAATGGATCAGCATTTTCGCACAGGTTATTGGGGCCTGGTAACTGTGCCAGCAGGCTTCCCAGGCAACCTGCCAGAAACACGATCAGAAGGATAGTTCGTTTCATGCTCTTTCCCCCTCTATTTATATTTGTCATTGATTTTCATCCATTCCGATTTCTCTGTTTCTGTCATCTGTGAAGATTCCTTCATGGTTCTTACTTTAAGCTCCTCAAATTCATCTAAAACCTCCTTTTCACTGAATTTCCGTGAAGCCAGGAACCAAACACGGTTACGGTCGATCCCGGGGTCAATATTCACAATTCTAGAGCTTTGGAAGATGAGGTTGAGAAACCAGATTTTTTCGAATTTTCCAGGCAGCTGAGAAAAATCAGCCATGAAATAGTTGTTTGCACCATCGGAGGTGGCCAGCACAGCAAACCGGTCTTTGAATTCCAATTTACTGAATTGGGTTCTGAATTCCGGGTTCGACGGATCTATCTGAAGGGTGGAGACTTCCTGGGCAATGACCATACTGCCTGATATCAGTAAAAATATCAGCAACACACCCGTATACATCCATACTCTTGACTTCATAACACTCCTTTTATTGATTTACTGTAATACAATCTTTCTGATTACCGACTCTTTTGCTCCTGTAATCCTCACCAGGTATATCCCTTTTGGGAAAGCCGACAGGTCATATTGACTTATAAAAGTTCCTGAAATCTGCGGATCCAGGCTTTCACGAATGAGCTCCTGGCCTACAAGCGTCAGAATGGTAAATTGAATCTTCTCCCTGATAGGGCTTACAGTGAGGGTAAGGATTCCTGTTGTGGGATTGGGAAACAGTTTCGTTTCCATCCCCATGATCTGCTCCTCCAACCCTGTACAGGCAGCAAAGGTAAAAATAACATTGATGTTGGCCGAGTCGACACAGCCAAATTCGTTGATCACCATCACCGAATAGATTTGCAGGTCATAGCCTATCCCGGGTGAGCTCACTTTAACGGTGCGTGACGTAGCTCCGTTCGACCAGAAATATGCTGCGCCGGGATTTCCTGCATCCAGGACCACTGTATCGTAGATGCAGATCATCGTATCAGGCGGGCCGAGGTAAATCTGGGGTTTCGGGTTCACGACCAGATTCACATTCCCGGAAGACTGGTTAAAGCCATCATCAACGGTTACATAATAGCTCGTGGTCTCCATTGGATTGACAACCGGACTGGCATCTGTTGAGGTAAATCCGGCGGGGACAGAACTCCACGAATAGCTATAGGTTCCAGCTCCACCGCTTGTCATTGGAGCCAGTTGAGCAGAAACCCCCTGGCAGATAACAGGAGGGAGTGCAACAGGGCTGACCGAAAGAGGGCTGCCGGTAACAGAGACCAGTACATCATCAGGGATACTCTGGCATCCGGTAGCCTGGTCGGTTACCTTCAGTGTAAAGATAGTGGTTGCCTCAAGGTTGTTGGTGACCGGGTTCTGCAGTGTTGAAGAGAATCCGGGGGGATTTGAATTCCAAAGCCAGTTGTAATTCCCTGATCCACCGCTGGCCATTCCATTCAGTGTGGTAAATGTTCCAAAGGGGATGCTTACATCGGGACCTGCCTGGGCGACAGGAAGCGGGTGTACTGTAACAAACGTGGAACCGGAATAGGTGCTGAAACCATCGGCAATTATTACTGAATATGTAGTATTGGATACCGGGAACACAACCGGATCGGGCAGATTAGAGTTGAAACCAGGAGGATCGGAACTCCATGAATAGGTGTAATTTCCGCTTCCTCCGGTGCCAATAGCCAGAAGCTGTACCGAAGCGCCTTTGCAGATTGTGCCCGGGGAGGCTGTTGCATTCACGCCTAGTGGGCCACCTATCACGGAAACAACCACTTCATCTTCATCAATGCAACCCAGATTATCGGTAACCGTAACTGTAAACTCTGTTGAAGCGCCCATATTGATGGTTGTCGGATCTTCAACATTGGGGTCAACCAGCAGATTGGCAGGTTCCCAATTGAAAGATAGCGGAAGAGTTCCTCCGGCAGCCGAACCGTTCAGGGTAATAATGGCGCCATTGGCCACGGTTGTATCATTACCTGCACCGGCTACAGGAGCATTGATTCCAAAAAGCTGAAAGGGATAACTATCATACAGGGCCAGGTTGGAGCAGAGGTCGCGGATATCACCTACAATGCTAAGGGTATAAGCTCCGGGGTTAACAACCGCACCAAACTGGAGAAAAAATACCGGGGATTGATTGGCACCTGTAACGCAATCGCTGCTGGTGACATCCGTGATGATAACATTTCCGTTGGGGCCAACCAGGGTAAACTTCTCAGGGTGTTGAAAGACATCGGAACACAGCACATTCTCTGAGAAACGAAGGTAGAGCTGAGTAGTCCCGGAGCAAGGGACCTCCTCCTGGATAGAATCAATGACTGGCGGCACATCGTCGAAGATAATGGCAGTGGAAGCACTGAAATCAAGGGTGTACCCCGACTGTCCGGTGGGTGTCCAGTTGCTGATGTTGATCAGGTAAGTCTCTCCGGTAAATACCGTAAGGTCTTTGTTGAATGCAGGTCCGTTGGCGGTGCCGGGTCCGTTACAGTTGTTGTTGTTTCCCAGCAGGGTATTGATTCCGGTAGGACCATTATACCCCAGGTTACCGTATGAGTTACAGCTAACCTGCAGGCTGGCAGCCTGGGGATAGAGTTGCGAACAATCGGCATTGGTCATATTGAAGACAGACCAGTCATAATCGTTGCTGGAATTATTCGGAGTGAGTGTAAACCGAAGAAGCCCGCTGGTCTGAACCGTGAAGACGTAAAAAACATCATTTTGCTCCCCATCCATGCAGAGTGGACATAAGCTGTTGTTGTGAATCTCAGGACAAACATTTCCACAACCGGTATAGGAATTGAAGGTTGAATAAACAGGCTGGCATACAGGAATTGCGCCGAGGCAATCTTGCTCATTAGGTGGCAGAACCACATCCTGCGCATTGGACAATCGAGGTACAAGCAATATTAGTGAGATGCCCACTAGACATAATAATAACCATATATGGTTTGAATTGTGATGCATTAGGGTGATAAATCTGGCTTTACAAATATACAACTATTTACCAACCAGAAGCTAACACGTCGATGATGTGGATGGTCTTAATTGGGATGTTATGTTTATCAATATACCCCTGAAGGTGCATCAAGCAGGAGGAATCTGTTGAAATGATGTATTCGGCGCCAGTATCAACCGCATGCTTGACTTTCTGTTCGGCCATAGCAGTTGAAATGGGTTCAAATTTCACAGAAAATGTTCCTCCAAAGCCACAGCATACATCATGTTGCTTCAACTCCCTTAACTCAAGTCCTTTTACATGTGAAAGAAGCTTCAGAGGTTCATCTTTCAATCCGTATTCCCTCAGGGAGGCACAGGAGCTGTGATAGGTCACCACATGTTCGAAAGTTGCTCCCACATCCTCTTTTTTCAATATGTTCACCAAAAAGTCGGTGAACTCAAAGATGTTCTTTCGCAGTTGTTTGTATTCGTAATGAAATGCCGTATTGTGAAAAAGCATCGGAAAATAGTTCCTGACATATCCGATGCAGGATGACGATGGACCTACTACAGGCCTGTCGTTCGGAAAATCTTTGATGAACTTCTCTCCCATCGCCTTGGCCTCATCCCAGAACCCACTGTTGAAAGCCATTTGTCCACAACAGGTCTGATTGCCGTTATAATGTGCCGATACTCCCAGCTTCTCCAATACCTTCACCATGTTGATCCCTGTTTCGGGATAGACCTGGTCAATGAAGCAGGGAATGAAGATGTCGACGAGCATGATTCAGGGATTAGGGATTAGGGATTAGCGATTAGGGATTAGGGATTAGGGATTAGGGATTAGGGGTTTAAGAATGTACTTGACTGAAATAGGTTGACTTTTTTAAATAACTTTTAACTTGTTATTGT